>NZ_RRYX01000062.1:0-17229 GCF_014861375.1 Psychrobacter sp. FME5
TGATGATATTAGCAGTCTTTGGTCGTTTAACCTGATACTCGATACTGACTTTATCTAAGCGTCTTTGAATGGTTTTAAGACTACAGTGGTATTTATCAGCCAGTTGTTGGTAAGTCTGTTTACCTTGGGTATATTCAGTCCAAAGTGTTTGGTTATTGAGTCTTTTGCCACCTAAAAACTGCCGTCTGCAAGCTAGGCATTGATACTGCTGTTTGCCAAGCTTACGTCCATTCTTCTTGGTGTGTTTATCACTACAAAAAGGGCAGTTTTTTGATTCATGGCGTTCATTCCTTGCAAATATAGACAGTATATAGCGTTAGACCCTATGACAGCATGAATAATGTCCATTACACCTTTATTTACTTTAAAACCGATACAAGTGCTGCTGGAGTAAATTTTCCGCAGCCTCTATCACGCCTGCGAACAGCAAGCAAGAAAAATTAGCACCAGTAGCACGGGATTATTAACGCATCGATTTTATTTAGAATTTACTATAGTAGTAAACACGATCGTTGATAGTAATAAAAACTACATGGTATAAGTGGATTGTAAGCTATCGATTTTACCCGCCAATAAGCGCTCTACTTCGTTTTTTATTCTTTGTCCAGTAACATCACTACCAATTTGCACCGCAAAACCTGCTGGTCGACCACTTTGGGTCTTTGAGTTAATCCAGACAATTTTACCGTTCATCGGTAAGCGCTCGCTAGAGTTGGGCAAAGTTACCGCAATAAACACTTCATTGCCTAATTGTTGAGGTTGATTAGAGGGCACAAATAACGCGCCGTTACTGACAAAGGATAAATAGCTGGCATATAAAGTTTCGATATTTTCAATATGGCAGGTTAAAATCCCGCCGCGTCCTGGCATGGCCATAATCAGCTTCCTTTGTTAAGTAAGTATAATATAGTTCTATCAGTAATTAAGCTATATACAAAACGTTATAAATAGGCCAATTCTTGCATTAGCCTATCATAGGCAAATTTTTCTTGCACATTTTGTTGTAGCGCAATTTTAGTCTGTTGTAAGCTATCAGCAAATGCTGCTACGGCACTATCGGCGGGTTGATAGTCTCTTAATACTACTGATAGATTGATGTCTTTTTGCAGCTCACCAAGTCCAAGGCAGACGCGGCGCATATCGAGTAACATCATCTCAGACAACTGGATAAACGCGGTTAAATCCAGCTGGTTTTGCCAATAATCACTGGCGGCCACACTACTGCGCTTACCACTACGTAATGCTTGCCACGTCGTCAGCCATAAAGCGCGCTTGCTATACCACGGTGTTTGGGCCAGCGCTATCGCCGCTAAAGGCGCGCCATTTGCCAACTGTACAAGCTGCTCAATCTCAGCTGTACCGACCGCTTCTCGATTGACAGTAGACCCAAGTACTTGGGTCACATAATCAATGCCGATAGCAGGCTCAATCGTTTGCAAGGCCAGCTGCTGCACACGGCTTTTGATAGTGGGCAGCAGCTGGGCAGGTGTATCACTAATCAAAAACAAATGCACTTGGGCTTGTGGCTCTTCTAGGGTTTTTAGCAGCGCATTTGCAGCAGCAACTGTCATTTTCTCAGCGTGATCTAACACGCAGATTCGCATTCCCTGCCCGCCTTGATAAATAAAAGGTTGCAAGGCACGAATGTCGTCAATTTTTGTCTTAAGACTGGCACTGTTAGTAGCGTTTTTATTGGAATTGCTAGCTTTCTTATTTTTAGCGGCGCTGTTCGATTTATCTTTATCAGTGCCATGGTCTGCATTGGTTGGCATACTCACCAGCGGCAACACTTGCAAGCTTGGATGTGTACCTGACCTGAGCCACTGGCAGCTCTCACAGGAACCACAAGCCCCTGCTGGATGACTATCACGCTCACGGCATAATAACCAAGCAACCAAACGCCAGACAAAAGCGCGCTTACCCATCCCTTGCATCCCTGCAGCCAGTAATGCATGTGGCAAAGATTTCTGCGCTGTCGAAACGCGCTTGGTAAGCTGCGACCACAGGTCTTGCTGCCATGGCAACAACGGCGCAAAATAAATCTTATCTGAGGTATCTATTGCGTCTGTATTTCCCGTTATGTTACTCATAGCTACTGCCCTATAACACTGCTTAATTTTTGAAATACTGGGATATAGCGTGTTACTGACGCTTTGAATGGAGTTTATATTTTTACTTAGGCTATTTTAAATAGGATTTTGAAAATCCATTAAACTCATGCTATTCAAACGATCTAAATCTTCTTGCGTATCGACACCAGCAGGTAACTGACAGGCAGCGGCGGCGATAGCGATATTTCCACCATTTTCTAAAACACGTAGCTGCTCTAAGCTTTCAAGTATTTCAAGCGGCGTTTGCGGCCAATGTACAAACTGCTGTAATAAGCGAACACGATAAGCATATAACCCTAAGTGACGATACGCATTTTTTGGTGGGTATTGGTGATTCTCGCTGGCCATTACCACGTCGCGATCACAAGGGATGGGCGCTCGGCTAAAATAAAGTGCACGTTGCAAATCATTAAACTGTTGGCTCACAACCTTTACCACCGATGGGCGCATAAAAGTCTCATAATCGTCGATAGGCTCATACAAAGTCGCCATCACGCTAGCACTGTCTGCCACCAGTAATGCTCTAACTTGCTCTAATAATAGTGGCGGCACAAGAGGCTCATCACCTTGCATATTCACCACGATATCCTGGTCAGCCCAGCCTTTAATCGCCGCAACTTCAGCCAAACGATCCGTCCCCGAAGCATGCTCGCTACTGGTCATTACCACATCGAAACCCGACTCTATACATACCTTAGCGATACTCTCGTCATCAGTGGCGATACACATATCATCCGCAAAATGTGCCGCCTGTGCTTTTTCAGCGACCCACAGTATCATTGGCTTGCCATGAATACTCAATAATGGCTTGCCAGGCAACCGTGTACTTTTGAAACGTGCGGGAATGACGATATGAGTTTTTGCGGGTGTGGCGACTGGCGACATGGTTATTCCTATAACAATCTTATGGTTTTAATGCATTTTATATGGTTGATTTTAGCTTTTTTATACTTTTAACATCGATATCCAGCGTCTTTAATTGCTGCTGTAAGTCATCATAACAGCTGTCAGACAATACGGCTGTCACTGGCAGTATCCATAACCTAGATACGAGATTTTTATATTCGTCATTGAGAGCTTGCTCAGCGGTATATTCTAATAATAGTGTTTTTATCTTTACCGCATCTTTACTAGTGACGACGATGGGGTAATCGCTATATTGTAAAAGCTCCGCTAGGTTAAAGTCATAATGATCAGGGTAAGGATGACCTATGACCTCGAAGCCCAGCAAGTTTAAGGTATCAAAAAACCGCTGCGGATAACCAATACCACTCACCGCATGTACTTTACTGCCTTTTTCAGGGGCGCTATCATTTATTAAATCATCAGTCACTTGAGAATCAGTGACGGCCAGCTGCCACAAGCGCTGCATCTTGTCAGGCTGTAAATGCATGGTTAGGCGTTCAGCTTGATGCTGATGGTTATAAGCATCGCTATCATCTTTACCGTTAGCCGCGGGCTCTGTCGCTTGCTTTTCGTGATAAATAACAGTTGCCCCTTGTAAGCGCGACAGTGGCTCACGTAAAAACCCAGTAGGCAATAATTGCTCGTTACCAAACCCACGTGACGCATCGACCACAATCCACTCGATATCGCGTTGCAACGCATAATGCTGCAGGCCGTCATCGGCAATAATTAATTGTAAATCTGGATATGTATCAAGCAAAGTCGTAATTGCTTGCTGACGATTGGGGCATACTGCCATGGGTGCATCGGTCATGTTGACGATTAAGCGAGGCTCATCACCCACCACATTCGGTAAACTATTTACGTTGACCAACGCTGGCATCTGGCTGGTATCACCGCCGTAACCGCGACTGATAACACCTACATTAACGCCTTGCTGCTGCAGGTAACTGACCAATTCAATAATTAAGGGTGTTTTACCGCTACCGCCAACACTGATATTACCAATAACCATAATAGGAATTGGCGCACGATAACTACTTAACACCCCAACCTTATAAGCTTGACGACGTAGCATGGTTATTAGACCGTACAACCAGCTAATAGGTAATAACAGCCATAACCATGCGGCTTGACGTTGCCATGCCCGGGTCACTGTCGTTTCAATACTCATAATGGCTAACCAATTTTTATTGATTTAGTACGACGTAAGCGTCCAAAGTTCCCAAAAAAACAACCCAGTAAATCTATTCAAAGTCTCGGGCATACATTTGCGCATAATGACCTTGTAGTTGCATCAACTCTTTATGCGTACCCAGCTCGACAATTTGACCACCATCCAACACCGCGATACGGTCAGCTGATTCAATAGTGGTTAATCGATGGGCAATAACCAGCGTCGTACGGTCTTTCATAACATTATCAAGTGCTTGCTGAATATAATACTCTGACTCATTATCTAAAGCACTGGTGGCTTCATCTAAAATCAAGATGGGCGCATCTTTTAATAGCGCCCGAGCAATCGATAAGCGCTGGCGCTGTCCGCCAGATAATTGCAGACCTTCAGCACCAATTTCGCTTTGGTAGCCATTGGGCATTTGCATAATAAAATCATGAGCAAAGGCGTCTTTTGCAGCACGCTCTACCTCAGCCTGCGATTTATTGGCTAGGCCACCATAAGCAATATTATTAAATACCGTGGTATTAAAAAGTACGACTTGCTGATTGACCATGGCGATTTGAGCGCGCAAACTCTCTAATTTGATATCTTTGATTGGTATCCCATCCAAGGAAATCTGCCCTGAAGAGGTTGCCAAAGTACGCGTCAGCAAATTGACTAGAGATGATTTACCAGCGCCACTGCGACCTACCAATGCCACTGTTTCCCCTGCTTTTACATTTAGCGTAAAGTCACGCAAGGCCACAGTCGAATCTGGATAAACCAAGCCAACATTATCCAAGTGAATCTCACCTGATAATGCCGAGCTGATAACACCTGTGTCCTCTTCTTCTGGCTCATCCAGCAAGGCAAAAATCGACTCACCCGCGGCGATGCCTTTTTGCAGCTTTTGGTTAACATCCGTCAACGAACGCACTGGCTTGCTGAGCAGTCCTGCAGCGGCAATATAAGAGATAAACTCACCTGCTGAGATATTGTCTATCACCGCTGGGCGTAGCGCGAGCCAAACCACAACTGACATTGCCATCGCCATTAATAGCTGCACGGCTGGCGTATTAATACTATTGGTAACGACAACCTTCATGCCTTGGCGCAAGTTCTTTTTTGAGGTTTTATCAAAACGCTTGGATTCGTAGGCTTGTCCGCCATAATTCTTCACCACTTGATAGCCACCAATGACTTCATTGGTAATATGACTGACATCACCCATCGTCTCTTGGATACCTTTCGACAGCTTCAAATAGCGCTTAGAAGCCACCCGAATCAACCACAATATAGGGGGAAGTACAACAAACAAAATCAAGGTCAAGCGCCAATTGCTATACAGCAAAAACCCTATCAACGCTACTACTGTCAAGCCGTCACGCAGCAAGGTTTTCATTGAATCCGTACTAGCGGCAGTGACTTGCTCAACATCAAATATCAGCTTAGACGAGATAGTACCTGCTGGATTGGCTAAATAAAATGAGCTTGGCAAGCGCAGTAACTTATTAAAAACCTCTACCCGCAGCTCATAAACTAGGTTGCGTGAGACTAAGGCTGTATAGTAATTACCTAAGAAGCTACCGACACCGCGCACAAAGAACAACCCAACGATGATAAATGGAAATAAATCTTGTTTGCTTTGATCGTTCTGGTTAATAGCGTCAGTAATATATTGCAACAACTTAGCAATCCAAATCTCTGTCGCCGCATTAATCGCAAAGCCCAAAACAGTCAGTAGCAATGCCCACCAATAGGGTTTTAGATACCTCAATAAGCGAACCAATGTTTTATGCTTAGGTATATTTGATAATGACGCTATCGATGGTTTTTTAGCAGATATTTCTTTAGAGTCAGGTTGATAAGCTTGGCTCATAAAAGCCTCAATTTAGATATCATGAAATGAATGGACTGCGCTTTACGACACCGTTTCATAGCGATGCCAACATAGTCAGGTTTAAATAATACCATTCACAAAAATTAGAATAGCAAGAAAAACGAGTGCAAGTGCTAGGCACTGTAGACTAAACGAGTTTGACACAGCTAATCGTACTTTTTGGTCTTGGTATAAAAAATACATCCATATAGTAAGTTCAATATAAAAGCGGTACAGCGGAACTGGTATATATTATTGTGGTAAAGGCTGACCTAGTGGTACGACCGTGCTGATATTTAGATTCAAAAAACCCAGTTTTCCTGCAATATCCATCACCCGAACCACTGACTGATGGGTCGCATTGGCATCCGCAGCAATGACAAATAGCATGTCGCGATTACCACCAGCTTCTTGCTGTAGCATGCTGGTAAGCTCAGCTTCGTTACTACTAGCAAGTGTAATGCCATTGACTAAATAACTACCATCTTCTTGTACCGCGACTTCGATGCTGTTTTTTTGCTCTGTCAACGCGACACCTTCTGCTTCAGGCAGAATGATATTTAAGCGACTAAAGTGATTGAACGAGGTTGCCAGCAATAAAAACACAATCAAAAATAATAAACAGTCAATCATCGGCGTTAGATTAATTTCAAGTGGTTCAACGGTTGGTTTTCTAAAGCGCATGTCACTCTCTTTAATATCATTGTTGCTGCTGTACTTAACGTAGGATTGTCCTAACTTCGATACTGCTACTATGACAAATTAGCCGTTGCGACTTTACCTAAACCATCAATTGAATGTCTACCATCTGCATGATCATCAGACGATACGCTATTCTCAGACAAAGGTGCATGAGGCTTATGACTATGCTCTATATGATTATGCTCTAATAATTGATAGTCATATAGCTCTTGAATCATAAGCCCTGCTTGGGTTTCAAACTGAGCATTGATATCAATAATACGGCGCTGAAAGTAACGATAAGCGACCAACGCTGGGATGGCGACAATCATACCAGCAGCAGTTGTAATCAATGCTTGTGACACGCCAGCGGCAAGCATCGTTGGGTCTTGCATCGCGCCATCGGTAATGGCCAAGAATGAAGAAATAATCCCCAATACCGTACCCAATAAGCCCAGTAGTGGAGCAATCGCCCCGATAGTACCCAGCATATTGATGTTTTTTTCTAATTGATGAACTTGCACGCTCGCCCGGTTTTGCATATGCATGGTCATCGACTCTAAGCCATACTGACGATAAAGCAAACCTGTCGCTAAAATATCACCCAAAGCGGTCTTTTCTTTGACATTCATCAATTGCGTACGACCAATATCGCCGTTTTCACGCAGGCGAGTTATTAGTTGTTCACGTAATCGTTTAGGTACGATTTTATTAAACTGCAAGGTATGGCTACGCTCGATAATAATCACTAACGCCAATATTGAACAAACCACAATAGGCGTCATCAACCAACCACCCGCTTTTACCAACTCCCACATACTGACTCTCTTTTAAGTTTTTATAAAAATAGGGGTCTTCAAGATAATTTTAATCCGCACTATGGATGCATTAATACCTTAAGCTTGCGCTTCTATATGCTTAATCAAGGCGGCGAGCTGTTCTTGGTTGTGGAAAAATATTTCGACGCTTCCCTGCCCGTCTTTTTTATGCTTAAGTTTGACCTCTGCTCCTAGCATATCCGTCAGTCTCTGCGTTAAACGCTCAGCATCGCGAGATTGAGTTTGTTCGGTGCGACTGGGCTTGGGTGCAGGTTGCAAGATGGACTTAACGAGCTTTTCCGCTTCACGCACAGTCATACCACCATCAATAATTTTTTGGGCGATGATCGGTTGCTGCTCAGAGGATAAAGCTAAAAGAGTACGGGCATGACCCATATCTAAGGCGTTATTGGATAAGTGGTCTTTGACTGTGTCATGCAGCTGATTTAAGCGCAGTAGGTTTGATACGGTGGTTCGTGCCTTACCGACTACTTCGGCAATCATTGCATGACTCATACCAAACTCAGTATGGAAACGCTGTAACGCCGCCGCCTGTTCAATCACCGATAAGTCTTCGCGCTGGATATTTTCAATCAAGGCCAGCGCGATCGCCAGCTCATCTGATAAAGCACGCTCAATCGCTGGAATAACGGACTTACCGGCCATTTTTGCGGCACGCCAGCGGCGCTCACCAGCGATAATTTCATGAGTAACGAAATCTTCGCTCTTGTCTTCATTGGCTAACAATGGGCGAATAACGATTGGCTGCATCACGCCATGTTGCTCAATAGAAGATGCCAGTTCTGCAAGTGCCGTTTCACTCATATCACGGCGCGGCTGGTACTTACCTGCTTGCAAGCGGGTCACATCGATTTGCACTAAGCTGATTTGGTCTTCTGATTGACTGTTTTCTGCCCCATTCACACGAGTTTTATTAGCTGCCACTTTATTTGTCGTACGCGGCGCACGTACTTTACGCTGTCCACTGTCTTTTGGCTCAGAAGCCTCTGATTTAGCAGTTGTAGACTTTTCACTGGTCTTCTTTGTACGATCAGTTTTAGTCGGCGTACTGGCGTTTACTATATTCGTGTCTAACGTTTCGGCAGGCAAAGTGTTGTCACTTGCCACCCTATCGTCTTGCAAGGCAGAGGCGGTAATTTGCTTTTCTTTTTTGATTGACCCCAATAAAGCATCCAAGCCTCTATTAGCAGCCAACCCTCTTTTCTTCGCCATGATTACCTATCCTCTAACGCTAAAATAAAAGCCAAATGATGTTAAATACGATGTAACAATGAATCTAATGTTTAAAGCTTAATGCTCTGTTATCTGGCTGATTGCTTGCTGCTATGACTGATTTCTTTTGCTGATGAGCAGTTACTTTTTTCTTATACTATAGGCCGTTCTAAATAAAATCGATACATTAGTAACTACGTGCTACCGTTATAAATTTTTCTTGCTTGCTGTTCACAAGCGTGACAGAGGCTGCGAAAAAACTTACTCCAGTAGCACTTGTAGCGGTTTTAAAATGAATCAACTATATTATAATCAGCACTGTCTAGCGACTTTGTTTTATGACTTCTGCTGCCAATTTTTGATAAGCACGCGAGCCTTTCGACCATCTCTCATACGCAATAACTGGCAAGCCATGCGCTGGTGCTTCTGCTAAGCGGATATTTCTTGGGATATGGGTTTTATACATAATATCACCGAAGTGCGCTTCTAGCTCGGCAGATACATCGCGAGCCAGTGTGTTGCGTGCATCGAATAATGTTCTTACCACCCCACGAATATATAGTTTAGGATTGAGCTCGGTTAAACGCTCTATCGTTTGCGATAAATCAGCCAACCCCTCTAGCGCATAATACTCACACTGCATCGGAATAATCACCCCATCTGTGGCGACCAATGCATTAATCGTCAGCAAATTTAAGCTGGGTGCACAGTCGATAACCACATAATCATAGGCAGGTTTTGCAGCCGCGCTTTGATCCTCAACCAACTCTGCCATCGCTGTTTTAAACAGCTCATGACTATTAGTTTTGTTCATTAAGGTGATATCCATACCCGCCAAATCACGATTGGCGCCGATAACATCAAACCCTGCTGGACTGCTGACAATGACCTCAGACAAAGAGACACCATCAAGTAACACGTCGGCGATGGTCAATTCTAATTCGTTTTTGTCCACGCCCGTTCCGCTGGTGGCATTGCCTTGTGGGTCTAAGTCAATCAGCAGTACGTGCTTGCGCTTAGCAGCCAAGCTGGCGGTCAAATTTACTGCCGTCGTGGTTTTACCCACGCCGCCTTTTTGATTCGCAATGGCTATGATTTCCATACACTCACTCAATTTAATTAGGGTTTGTTACTGTTACTTGCTTACTTCATCTATCACAATGTCTGCCACTAAACTTTTCGGTTGCCACATTTATAGGTTCTAGATACTAGGTCATTTAATTACGTACGTAAACTAGGTTTCACAAAAAAGACCTTTGCTGTTTCATGGTTGCTATTACTTAACCGAAAGGATGTTCATAGCTTAGACATTTTTATAAGACAATTCAATTAAATGACGACTATCATGCAAACGCGGTACTTTTAGCTTAATTGTCTTAATTTGCCATTCGTCATCAAGCGCTTGTAACTCATCATCGCTCGGGGCTTTACCTTTCATTGCGCATAGATAGCCGTTTTCTGCCAATCGTGGCTGAGCCACTTCAACAAAGTCGATCAAACTGGCAAACGCTCTAGACGTGACCACATCATAGCTGGCTTCATGCGCCTCGATACGAGAGGCGATAGGCTGCATATTAGCCAAACCAAGCTCGCTGCTAATTTGTTTAATAAAACGGATTTTTTTCTGATTGCTATCAAGGGCAGTACATTGGCGCTCAGGCTGACAAATAGCGATAATCACCGCAGGCAACCCTGCCCCTGTACCGATATCTAACAGCGACCCTGACGGCAAATGGGTTATAATAGACAAACAATCAATCACATGTTTGATTAACGCTTCTTCTGGATTGGTAATCGCGGTCAGATTATACGCTTTATTCCATAATAAAAGCTGGTCTAGGTACAATAATAATGTGCGCTGCTGCGGTGCGCTTAAGGTCAGATCCAGCTCATTTATCGCTTGCGCCAAAATATTGGCCAGCGCTGGTAGTTGTGATCCAATCTTTACAAAGCCAGTTGGGTCAATACGAATATTACCCGTGCTAGCAGACGATGCGGTGGTTTTAGCGGAAGCTGACATACAACGAGTTATCCAGTTTTGACATGTGAACCGTCTATTTTATCATGCAGGCTGCCCATTGAATAGTTGCAGATTGCACCAATGTGAGACATCTTATACTATCTACGCTGGTATTGAGGCGTTATTGTTCTTTGATAACGTTAAATTTACTATTAAAGCGTACTGAACATTCACAGATATAACCCCTTCATTTTTTAAGACGATTTATCCGACGCCTATGACTGAACAGCTGCAAGCCCCTACATCTCACGTATCAAAAGACGCTAATAACATGGTAATACCGACCGCTGAATTGACAGCTGCTAAACAAGCAACATCACATACGCTGCATCCTACCTGTATTGAGGTTAAGCAACGCTGCCTTGTTGACGCTGAGCAACTCAAGCGTTATAGCGAGCCGAATAATCTGCCAACAGACACACGGACGGCACCCGATTTGGATGTGGGCTTCGGTCAGCAACGTGCACTCAAAGCTTTGCAGACAGCTTTGGACATCAAAGCCAGTGGTTATCATGTATTTGCTGCTGGTGAAAATGGCTTGGGCAAACGCACGATTATCAGTCGTTTATTACAGCGTATCGCTGCCGATGCACCGACGCCTGACGATTGGGTCTATGTGCATAATTTCACTGATCCGCGCACCCCACTAGCATTGCGCCTGCCGGCCGGTCAGGCTACGTTATTACAGCAACAAGTCAATCAATTATGGCAACAAGCCAAAAATCGGCTGAGCCAACGCTTTCGTAGCGATCAATATCAAAGTAAAATCGAAGCTATCAAAAATGATACCCATCAAAAAGAAAGCCACGCCTACGATGCCTTAAATGCTGAAGGCAAACAGTATGATTTGGCACTGACGTTCCGCTCCTTCGATAATAAAGCAATGTTTGTACATCCCAGCCAGCTAGCGACAGAAGGTAGTCATGTTGATGGTAAAGATGACAAAATATCTAGCAACTATAAAAATAAATCAGCGATTGATAAAGGTAAGAAAGCCAATTCTCCTAACGACAATGACCTTAATGCTGATGTTGATGTTGATGTTGATGTTGAAAATAATGAGTACCGCAATAGTGAATACGAAGCTGAGTTGAGTAATTTTGCTCAAAAAAACCATATGCAAAAACGCCTGAGTCAGCTGACCATCGCTTTAGAGCAATTAGAAGATGAAGCCAATGATGCCATAGAGGCGCTGCATCGTAATATTGCACAACGAGCGTTACAGCCTTTATTTGCACCTATTTATGAGCAATTTGCCGCTCACCCACTTATCGTCGACTATCTTAAGACGATATTGGCCGATATGATTACTCATGTTGAGCGCATCGTTAATGGTGATGATGAAGATTTTGTGGCGGCGGCATTAGCTACGACACCAAGCCGCTATACGGTCAATATCATTGTCAGCCATACTCCTGACAGTGGTGCACCCGTCATTTTTGAAGACTTACCCACTCATTTAAACTTATTGGGTCATGTCGAGCAAATCACCCAATTGGGGACAGTAACCACCGATGTCAGCATGATTCGAGCGGGTGCTCTACACCGTGCCAATGGCGGTTATCTATTATTAGAGGCCAGCCATTTACTTGAGCATCCTTATGCATGGCAAGGTCTTAAGCGCGCCTTACAATCACGTAAAATAAAGCTCTCCAGCCTCGAGCAAATGCTGACTCTAACAGGTAGTTTGTCGTTATCACCAGCGCCAATAGATCTTGATATCAAGGTGATTTTGTTAGGTGAAGCAGATTTATATTATGAATTACTAGAGCTTGAGCCCGAATTTGATGCAGTGTTCAAAGTACGTGCCGACTTTCATGATGATGTTCCTCGCAGCCATGAACACGAATTGGCACTGGTTGCAAAGATGGCCGATATCATTGATTACGCCAACCTATATCCATTTGATCGTAGTGCACAAGCTGCCTTGCTCGAATATTTAAGCTTACAAGCAGAAGAGCAAGACCGACTCAGCCTACACAGTGATTTATTGATTAAGCTATTGCATGAGTCTAATCGCCATGCACGTTTGAGTGGCAAAGACATTGTCGATGCCTACCATGTCACACAAGCCATCGACGATATGGATGAGCGCTCAGGATACTTGCGCGACTTATATTGGGATGAGCTCAAAAACGGTCAGCAGCTTATCCAAACTCAGGGTTTTGCCGTTGGACAAGTTAATGCGTTAACGGTAGTGAGTTATGCCGATAGTGAGTTTGGCATGCCAGCCCGCTTGACTGCGGTTATTCAGCCAAACATCGGTACTGGTGAAATACTCGATATCGAGCGCGATGTCGATTTAGGCGGTAGCTTACACGCCAAAGGTATGCTGATTATGACCAGCTACTTACGCGCCTTATTTAGTCAGCATCATGCGTTGAACTTTAGCGCGTCACTTGCTTTTGAACAAAGCTACGCCCATATCGATGGCGATAGCGCCACGGTCAGTGAAGGCTGTGCGCTACTATCTGCCTTAGCAAATGTGCCAATTAATCAATCCTTTGCCATTACTGGCTCGATGAATCAGCTTGGTGAAGTACAAGCAGTAGGCGGTATTAATGCCAAAATTGCAGGCTTCTTTGATGCTTGCCGTGAGCAAGAGCTGACCGGACAACAAGGCGTCGTCATCCCGATGGCCAACGTCAAACAATTAATGGTACGCGATGATATCATTGCTGCCGTTAAAGCAGGTGAATTTCATATATATGGCGTACATACGCTGAGTGAAGCGCTAACCTTGATGACCGGCTTACCTGTGGATACGATGAATAAAAAAGTTCGCTATCGCAAAGACACACTATTTGGCAAAGTCTTAAGCCGTTTAATGCTCTGGGATGAAAACCAAAATAGCGATGACGACGAAATAGACGATAAAAAATCAAAAAAGAAAGACAAAAAGAAGCGTAAAGCAAAACGTCAAAAAAAAGAGGATAAGAAAGAACAACGTAAAAGAGAGAGATAAAGGCACAATCAAGGATGACCATCTCTAGACGTCACTGTCATTTTCTGCGATGATAATCTGTTGCTTATCTGCTCATAACCAAAGAGCAACCCGTAAAAAAACTGACTCGCGATTTTATAAAGGCTATCTTTTCATGACTGAACATCACACTGACGCCGATAACCTAGATACCCTCCAAAATCAAGCTCACACGCGTGCTGATGTGCAAGCGCCCATTTTAACGGATGAAAGTAGTAATACCGAAGGAAATGTCAGCGATAATCGGCATGGTGCGGCAACGACGGCGCGGCAATGGCAAGTGTTATCGCAGCTACAGCGTAATCGCTGGGTCGGCACCACGCATATTTATGAGCAGCTTATATTGGCAGGTTTCGATATCAGTCTACGGACTGTACAGCGTGATTTAAACGCCCTAGCCAAACGCTTCCCTATCGAAAAAAACAACGCCAACCCTCAAGGCTGGCGCTGGTGCGATGATGCCCCACTGCAAAGTTTACCGCATATGAATTTATCACAAGCAGTTGCCTTTAACATGGTCGAAGCCAATCTAACCCAGCTACTACCACCCGTTATTTTAGATGAACTATTCCCTTGGTTTGACTTAGCACGGCGTCAGCTCAAAAACAGCAAAGTGACCCATTCTTGGATTGATAGAGTACGTATCGAACCTGCCACTCAGCCATTAATTGCCCCGCATATAGATTTGAACAGCAAAGATAATATTTATCATGCGCTATTTTATCAATTACAAATTAAGGCCTGCTATACTCGCAGTAATAAGTCGCAAGCCAGCGAATATATCTTAAACCCCATCGCGATTATCCAACGTGGCGTGATTATTTATCTACTGGCCACTCGTACCAATGACCCAGAACTTATTATTCGCACCTTTGCCTTGCATCGATTTGCCAGCGTTGAAATACTCGATAGCGCAGCACAAACGCCTGTTGATTTCCAACTTGATACTTATTTGGACGCAGGCGGCATGGGCTTTAGCCACCCACTATTCGGTGAGCTGCCTGACCGTGGTAAAAACACCGCTATTGAGCTGCAATTTACCAAACAAGCGGGCAAAAGCCTGACTGAAAGCAAGCTCAGTGACGACCAAATTGTCACGTCTAATGAAGATGAAACCCTGACCATTCAAGCAACGGTTAACCTCACCTCACAGCTGGTCTGGTGGTTGCGTGGTTTTGGCAATGGTTTATTGGACGCCAAGCCTGAGCTGTTACATCAAGCGGTGTTGGAGCAGTCATTAAATAAAAAAGCACTAAATGACAAATAATCGTCAATAATAACTAACGGTAATGACACTCAAATTCAACCGTATTCACACTGCTACAAGCATTTAAAAAATTGAGAATAAAATAAATAAGGAATATTATGTCGACTACTGCCCCATCACCATTACTTTCAGACAGTTTAAGAGGATTGGGTTTAGAGGCGAGAACCTTATTTTTTGCGCTAAATTATGAATTTACGAAGATTGAGCCAAAAGGGATTTTTAAGCGCTTTAAAAAAAACCAAGGCGCGATTGATATTGATTTGGCTTGTGTGCTGTATGACGAAAACTGCACCATGACTGATATCGTTTGGTTCAAAAAATTACGCGATAAAGCTGAATCGATTAAGCATCAAGGTGACAGCCTGAATGGTAAAGATCGCGGCGAGCAAGCAATGTACCTTGCACCGCTTGATCAAGAGCAAATAAGGTTGTATTTAGAAAGAGTCCCAGCACATATTAGCCATATCGCTTTGATAGCCAACTCATACCATAGTCATCCATTTTCTAGAGTCAAAAAAGGCGAGATTCATTTGAGCGATGATGAGGGCAATCGTTGTTTTGAAGTCAACCTAAAGCAACTCCCGCGTGATTGCACCACACTTTGGGTGGCACATTTGCGCCGAGAAGTCGATGACTGGCATTTAACATTACAAAACCTACCGCTCCCTGCCGAAGATTTAGCAAGCGCAGCGCAAGAAGTGGCTCATGAATTGGCACGCGTCCTTCCTATCCCACAAGGGGTATAGCATCAATACGTGGGGTACTTATTCATAAAACATGAAAAATTCAATATAAAAAAGGGTGCGACGTTATGAAAACATTGCACCCTTTTTTTATGTTTCTAATCTATTTAAAACCTCAAGTAAACCCCACCAAAACTTTTACAGTGGCTCACCGCAATGCGGGCAAAAATTCTTTTGTCGCACCTCCACCTCTTTTTCGCGGCGTTCAAGCTCTTGCTCACGCAAAACTTGTAAAACAATACCTTGCGCTTGTTCTTTATCTAATCCCAGCTCGCGGCGAATCTTATCAATGATCATCTGATTCTGTACCAAATCAAAATCGCTATCAATCAGCTGCTCTCGAAAGTGTTGCTCAAGCTCTTCACGACGTTGGGCAAGCTCGTTTGCTAAACCTGTGGCGAGAATACCAGCAGGTAATGCCGCTAGACCCACACCCAAGATAGTAATAATAGCACCCAATATCTTACCAGCATTGGTAATGGGTGTGACATCACCATAACCCACTGTCGTGAGTGTCACTACAGCCCACCACATCGCTTTAGGTATCGACTCAAACTCTTCTGGCTGGGCATGGTTTTCTACCAAATAAATACCACTAGATGCCGTCACAATCATAATAATTAAAATAAAAATAACTGCTTGAAATGAGCCTTTTTCTTTACTGATGACCACCAATAAAATACGTAATGAGGCAAAATATCGGGTGAGCTTAAGAATCCGAAATAGACGCAAAATACGTAAGAAGCGTAAATCAATACTGACAAAGAAGTTTAAGAATGCGGGTGCAATCGCAATAATATCAATTAACGCCGAAGGGCTTTTTAGCCATTCCCAGCGCTGACGCCATGTTGTATTGTCCGGCTTGGCTTCTGCGACACTCCACAATCGTAATAAATACTCGATGGCAAACACAACGATAGAGAAATTCTCAAACCAAGTAAAATAACTTTGGTAAGGGTAATACCAGCTATCAACTGACTCAGCAATCACTGCCGTGACGTTAGCCATAATCAAAAAAATCAGAAAATAATCAACGTAACGGCTAAACCACGTATCATGTTCATCATTTTGCAAAATATTATAAACAAAAAGTCGCAAACGCCGTATAGATTGGAATAGCATGCAGTCCCTATGCGGTGAAACACCGTTCTAAAATTAATAGAATAAAGCAGCCTCACATAATAGGACACTGGCACTCGGTTACAAGAAACAGGTCTATCAGTAGGTAGTTCGAAGCAAGCTCTCTAAAAGTGCTCACAACCATGAAACTGGCTTATGAAGAATGTAAGTGATTATACAAAATTTAAGGGTGGTGTTCTAAAAAGTATGCCGGCATCAGACGTAACCATAATTGATGTAAAAGAACACCAGATAAAACACTTTGAAGTGATTATCGAGCTTCTTAGAGAAACAACAGGTTTTTCTAACC
>NZ_RRYX01000063.1:0-17036 GCF_014861375.1 Psychrobacter sp. FME5
TCGCTCTCGCTTGCGCTTATATCTGGCTGAAATTATGAATGTTCAACACGCCCTAAAGGTTGGCAAAAACTAATACTTCAAAGCATCGAGCAAAGCCAGTATCATAGTGGTATCAAGGCATGTCCTCAATCTAAACGATCATATCAAAAGGAACACCATGTGTCGAAGGCTCAGACAACTACCGAACCCGCATCTGGCATGCGAAAAAATCAAAAATCCACATTGAAAAACCTAACTATCATAGGTTATCTAGAAGGCACTTCTTTTTTATTGCTATTAGGCGTCGCCATGCCCCTAAAATATATGATGGATATCCCTGAAGCGGTAAAATACCTCGGTATGGCTCACGGTGTCTTATTTATCGCCTATATTCTCATGCTCATGGTCGCCATCAACAAGGTTAAAACACCGATTTGGGCAATGCCTGCGGGTGTGCTCGGCTCATTTTTACCTTTTGGACCATTTATTTTTGATCGCTTTTTAAAAAAGAGCTTACATAAAAAAGTGCAGTAAACAGTTTAAAAACCTCTATTTTTCATAATAAACAACCCCCATAAGTTATTCACTTACGGGGGTTCTTTTATACTTCGTGATGAATGCTATTTTTCTATTTAGCTTGTTAATTGACAGCTTGTGCTTTTTGGTGCTTACGAACGTTAGTGCCATCCTTGCGAGTGATGGTTATTCCTGTAAAGCCAAACAATATCGTTAGTAATAGCGATAAATAACAGAAGAACGCATAAGGCAGATAATCAAGTACAGGTACTTCTAACGCTTGGCTGATGAACACACCACACACACTCCATGGCACGAGTGGATTGATAACCGTACCCGCATCCTCAATAGTGCGCGATAAGTTTTTGGGATGTAAGTTCAAGCGCTCAAACGTCTGGCGAAAAGCCGTCCCTGATAATAGAATACTCAAATACTGCTCACCTATAAGCACGTTGATACTCAATGCTGCCATAGCGGCGGCAAAAATCGCGCGACCTGAACTGGTTAGCATATCTCTGATACCTAACAATAACGCTGGCAAGATACCCAATGCACGTAGCAAGCCACCTAAGCTTAATGCCAAGATAACAATGGTCTGGGTGAAGAACATGCTCTGCATACCACCGCGTGAGATCATGCCGCCTACTTCGCCCAGCTCCAAGTTGTCAGCAGGTGTATAACCACCAAACATGTAATTACCCAGCTGCCCAATACTGGGCGTACTGTGCAAATAGGTAATGAGTAAAGCGCTAGCAATGGTGTAAATGATGGTGTAGATGGCATTCACTCGGCAAACCGCCAAGACGATTAGCACGATAAACGGCAGTACTGAATAACCATGAACTAAGCCGCTATCAACCAATTGTGATTGCAACATAGTAATTTGATCTAAATTGCCGCTACCTGTCTGCCCCGAAAAGAACCAAAACAATCCTGCTGTGATAAGCCACGCCGGTACCGTGGTATACATCATATTACGAATATGCTCAAATAAATCAATGCCCACGACAGAAGAAGCCAGCGTACAGGTGTCTGATAAAGGAGACATTTTATCTGCAAAGAACGCACCCGAGACGATGGCACCTGCAGCGATAGCAACATTGGCATCAAAGGCATTGCTCATCCCAATAAAGGCCACGCCTATCGTCGCTGCCGTGGTCAAACTACTGCCCAAAGCAATACCGATAATAGAGGTCAATACAAAGGCGGAAATATAATAATACTGCGGTGAGATGAGGTCAAAACCATAGTACATAATGGTGGGAATAGCGCCCGACATCATGAGAGCAGCAACTAGCAATCCAATAAAAAATAATAAATAAATGGCACCAATACCGCTAACGACGCCTGAAGACATCTGCTCTTGCATCTTCTCAAAGCTTAAACCCTTAAACATACCTAGGGCCAGCAAAACAGCAATAGCAAGCATTAACGATAGGTGCGGAACCCAGCCAAAGCCGATCATGGTGACGCCCATAATCGCGATGACAACGCTAGCAATGATAAAAGCTATCTTAGGAGATAGCTCGGTAAGTACATGTGGCGGCATAACACATCCTTGGCGTACCAGTAAATTCTGGCGTTAGGGTTGGCGTTGAGGGTGGACAGTTTAATGAGTTACGATAATGATTGCTACTCTCATTATTTACCCATTAGGCTATCAGTTTTAGCTGCCATGACAAAGTCATTACGATGCAGACCTTTGATGCTATGTGACCACCAAGTGACGGTAACCTTTCCCCACTCAACCAACATCCCAGGATGATGCCCTTCTGCTTCGGCAATTTCGGCAAGTTCATTGGCAAATGCCATCGCTTTAACGAAGTTTTTAAATTTATACCGACGTTGTAATTGATTGATGCCATCGACTTCGATAAGCGACCAATCAGGAATTTGTTTTAATAGCTCGCGTGCTTCACTCTCATCGACGGTCGGAGCGCCAATACGGCAGGCTTCACAGCTGGCTTGTGATAATGTGGTCATTATGATGTCCTTTTTTAACTATTAATTTTAGTGATTATACGTCCGTGTTGATGCTTTTTTACTACTTTTAAAACAAGTTATAGGCCGTTCTAAATAAAAGCGATACGATTGTAATAAAGTGAATAGCCAGATGCTGCTGTTATAAGTTTTTCTTGCTTGCTGTTTGCAAGCGTGACAGAGGCTGAAAAAACTTACTCCTGTAGCACTATCGATTTTAAAATCAATCAACTATATATATTCATTTTTTATTAGGTATTTTCGATAGCGTAAGTTGGCTCAAATAAACCTAATGACATGGCTTGTTTGACCATTCCCATAATGTCGCTATCAACGATGTCAAATAACGTATCTAAATCATCAATAACATAGTAAATAGGCTGGATATGATCGATACGATAAGGCGTACGTAACACGTCGAGCAAATCAAATGCTCTATACTCTGGTTGTTTTGATTGAGATTGGGGTTGATGCACAGAACTATCACTGAGCGCATAAACCGTTTCAGACGGTGAGCTTAAGATACCGCCGCCATAGATACGACGATTTTCAGGGCGACTACCAACCAAACCAAACTCGATGGTAAACCAGTAAAGTCGTGCCAAAAACCATCTTTCTTCTTTACTGGCATTGATTCCGAGCTTGCCATACGTCTCATTGAAAGCGGCAAACGCAGGATGGGTGAGCAGCGGACAATGTCCGACGATTTCATGAAAAACATCAGGTTCTTCAATATAATCCATATCCTCAAAGCGACGGATAAAGGTAGCTACTGGAAAGGATTTATTGGCTAAGAGTTTAAAAAACTTACCAAAACTGATTAGCGCCGGAACAGCAGTCGTCTGCCAGCCGGTAGTCGCTTGCAGCACGTCATCGATCTCATGGAATTGGGGTATATGTGTCTTTGGGAGTTTTAGCTTATCTAAACCCTCTAGATAGGCTGAGCAGGCACGGTTGGGTATTTGCGTGGCTTGACGCGCCAGCAGCGTTTGCCACATGGCGTTTTCATCGTCACTGTAATGAATGTGGCCTTGACTGTCTGGCTGACGCGACACATAAGGTTGCTTTTTATGAGTCGCGTCGTCACGAGTGGATGCTTCAAAGGTCAGCGTACTGACACTGACCGTCTTATGAGCAGTGATATGTTGGCGGCGTTCCATGCCTAATTTCCTTTTATTACAATAAATATCGTACTTTGATACCAGTAGGCTCAATAACCATCGTTTATTCTGATAACCTAGTGTGCAAGTAACAGATTAAGAGGGAGCAAGACAAAATCCTTTTGCCCTGCCCGTTTATCGCTTTTATTGACTTAAAGCCCGACTGGAAACTATGGCGTTTCAGTCTCTGGCTGACCAACTGTACCGCGACGGACTTGGTCACGCTCGATAGATTCAAACAGGGCTTTAAAGTTACCTTCACCAAAACCATCTTCGTAATCACCTTTGCGTTGGATAAATTCGAAGAATACGGGGCTACCCAAGATAGTTTCAGAAAAAATCTGTAGCAGCAAACGTGGTGCACCGCTCTCAGTCGTACCATCTAATAAGATACCGCGCATCTGTAGCTCAGAGACATTTTCACCATGATTCGGTAAACGCTCATCCAGCATCTGATAATAAGTATCATTTGGTGCCGTCATTAGCGGAATTCCAGCAGCTTTTAGCTTATCAATACTGGCAAACAAATCATCACAGGCCAAGGCAATGTGCTGAATGCCTTCACCATTGAAATGCATCAAATACTCTTCGATTTGTCCGCCGCCCTGCTTTGATTCTTCGTTCAATGGAATACGGATTTTGCCATCAGGCGCGGTCATGGCTTTACTGGTCAGACCCGTGTATTCGCCTTTGATATCGAAATAGCGGATTTCGCGGAAGTTAAAGATACGCTCATAAAAGTTTGCCCAATAAGCCATGCGACCACGGTAAACGTTATGGGTTAAATGATCGATGACCTTAAAGCCATGCCCAATAGGCTTTCTGTCTACATCCTCAAAAAACTCAAAGTCGACGTCATAGATAGATTCGCCGTCTTGATAGCGGTCGATAAGATAAATCAATGAACCACCAATGCCTTTGATAGCAGGCAATCTAAGCTCCATCACCCCAGTTGGCACGTCTACGGGCTGAGCGCCCATCTCGATTGCACGCTCATAAGATTTTTTGGCATCTTGGACACGAAAACCCATACTGCAAGCACCAGCACCATGCTCTTCAACGAAGTAGCTGGCTTGGCTTTTTGGCTCACGGTTTAAGATAAGATTGATATCACCTTGGCGGTAAAGCGCAACGTCCTTTGAGCGATGGTTCGCAACATGGGCAAAGCCAAGCTGCTTAAATAATGCGTCAACCGCATCAGGTTGAGGTGAAGCGAATTCAACAAAATCAAACCCGTTTAGCCCCATTGGGTTGTCAAATAAATCTGCCTTTAACTCTGACATTGTCATCATCCTTAATTTCAATTGTTGGTATAAAGCGCTAAAAATTAGCAAAAAATAAGTTTCATCAATCATTCCTATTGACGATGCATTTATATTAGATTAGGTTTATTTATAAGACTAATTGTTTTTTATGATTTATTTATCAGGTTTACTTATGAATATCAGCATTCGCCAATTGACCGCATTTATCAAAGTCGCTGACAACGGTAGCTTTACCCGTGCCAGCGATCAGATGCATTTGACCCAATCTGCCGTCAGTGGATTGATAAAAGAATTAGAATCTAACCTTGGAATTGTATTGTTTGACCGCACCACACGCCAGCTGTCTTTATCGGTAGTAGGGCATCATTTGCTGCCACAAGCTCGGCGAATTTTGAATGAGATGCAGTTGTTTGAAAATGAGGCCAGCAGTTTGACGAGTTTAGCGCAAGGCAATGTAAGACTGGCTGTTTCGCAGTTTGCTGCCTCGTCCATGCCAGCGGTTATCGCTCAATTTGCCAAAATACATCCCGAGATTAGCGTGTCGTTATTGGATTGTTCAGCCGAAAACCTACTGAGACATGTTCAAGATATTGAGGTGGATTTGGGCGTCGGAACCGAGCTTGAGCTGATAGAGACTGAAGATGACATCAATGCTGATTTGCTATATCAGCTGCCATTTTGTGTGGTCATGCCTGACACCCATACGCTGGCGCAAAAAACTGAAATCACGTGGCAAGATCTGTTAGACATTCCACTCATCACCCTGCAAGGTCCTTTTCTTGAGCAAGTAACCACTGAGCTGGATGAAAGTATCGTCAACCATATTCAGCAGGCGCGTTATAAGGTGAACTTTATGTCGACTGCCCTTGAGATGACTCGCCAAGGTTTCGGTATCACATTATGTTTGCCTTATATGCCCGAAGTGATAAATTGGGTAAGCGCCAACGGCTTACAAATGAGGCCATTGGCGCAACCTATCAAGACGCGGCAGTTTTTTATCTATCAGCGTTCTTCTCGTGCGTTGTCACCGGCTACCATTGCCTTTAAAAGTTTTTTACAGAGCTATTTTTCTAGCCATTTTAATGACTTACAGCGTATTTAAGCACTGCCTTCAGTGGCATTATCAACGCTTAAAAACACTTGAAGCACAATGGCTCTCATCAACAGTTTTATTAATTATTCAAGATAACTGAATCTAACGTTGAGTTAATCCGTAAACTGGTTTATGCTTTTTAGCGCCTTAACTCATACCCTTTGTACTTATATATATTGTACTTATATACATTGTAAGGAAAAAAAATGTTTGAACGTATCGATTATTACGCTGGCGATCCAATTTTAGGATTGATGGAAAAGTTTTTGGCGGATAACAATCCCGATAAAGTAAATCTAGGCATTGGTATTTATTATGATGAACATGGCGTCATGCCTGTACTCGACTGTGTAAAAACGGCTGAACAGCGTATTGCTGACCCTATCTCGCCGCGTCCATACCTACCGATGGCAGGCTTACCAGGACACCGTAAAGGCTGTCAGGCATTACTTTTTGGTAAAGACGCACAGATTTTAAAAGATGGCTTAGTCGCTACGATTGCGACTATTGGTGGTTCTGGTGCGTTAAAAGTCGGTGCTGAATTTATTCATGAATGGTTCCCGCAATCTAAATGCTATGTCAGTGACCCAACGTGGGGCAACCACATTGCTATCTTTGAAGGCTCTGATGTCGAAGTCGGTAAATATCCGTACTACGACACCGCTACTGGTGGCATCAAATTTGATGAAATGATCGCGTTTTTTGAGACGTTGAATAAAAACGATGTGGTCTTATTACATCCTTGCTGCCACAACCCAACGGGCGTTGATTTGACTCGCGAGCAGTGGGATACCGTGCTAAATGTCATTCAAGCGCGTGAGTTAATTCCATTTATGGACATTGCTTACCAAGGCTTTGGCGAAGATATGGACAGCGACGCTTACGCTATACGTAAAGCCGTCGATATGGGTTTGCCCTTGTTTGTCAGTAACTCATTCTCCAAAAACTTATCGCTATATGGCGAGCGTGTTGGCGGTCTATCAGTCGTTTGTCCAACAGTAGATGAAACTGAGCGCGTCTTCGGTCAGCTGAACGCTACTGTACGCCGTATCTACTCAAGCCCGCCATCACATGGTGGCCGTGTAGTCGACATCGTCATGAATGACGAAGCGCTGCATGAGCAATGGATTGGCGAAGTTTATGCGATGCGCGATCGTATTAAAGCCATGCGCTTTAAGCTCAAATCAGTGTTAGAAGCCAAAATACCGAACCGTAACTTTGATTATATTACCAATCAAAATGGCATGTTTAGCTTCACAGGATTGACGCCTGAGCAAGTCGCACGTTTACAGAGTGATTTTGGTATTTACATGATCTCCAATTCACGTATGTGTGTGGCGGGATTGAACACCAGTAACATCGATTATGTTGCCAATGCGATGGCAGACGTTTTAAAAGATTAAGATAGCTATTTCACTAAAAATATCTTAATGAAAAAAGGCTGAGCAGTTGCTTAGCCTTTTTTTATGTTCTGCGTTTTTCTATTTACATTGCTAAGAAGCATTAGAGCCAAAGACGCAACTCTCTACAATGAGCTCATCAAGCATCATTTAAGCAAACGCTGCATAAAAGCCCTTGCAATCTATACGTTGTTAAATTACATTATACGTAAGTAGTTAATTATAGAGTAATTTAATACATACTTTAGCAAGGAGCAAACTATGTCAACGATTGACAACAACCTCACCTCTTTTATCGATATCGCCAGCGATTCTGATTTTTCAATTCACAACCTACCTTATGGCATTTTTAGTGAGACTCAAGATGGTGCTGGTAATAACAAGCGCCGCGCCGGTGTTGCCATTGGCGAGCACGTATTGGATTTGGCTGTCCTCGAAACAGAAGGTTTGCTGAATTTAGACAACGGTCCATATTTTAATCAGCCCACTCTGAACGCCTTTATTGATTCTGGTCGCGACAATTGGACTAAAGCACGAAAAACCATCCAGACCTTACTGTCTAATACTAATAATGCTTTATGTGACAATAAAGACTTACAAAGCAAAGCACTATTTAAGCAAGCTGACGTCACTATGCATTTGCCCGTTCAAGTGCCGGGTTTTACCGATTTTTACTCTTCTAAAGAGCATGCAACCAACGTCGGCACTATGTTCCGTGACCCAAGCAACGCGCTACTTCCGAACTGGACCGAAATGCCAGTTGGTTATAATGGCCGCGCCAGCACCGTTATTGTGAGTGGTAGCGATGTGATACGTCCCTCAGGTCAGCTAAAACCCAATGCTGATGACCGTCCTATTTTTTCACCTTGTAAGCGTTTAGATTTTGAGCTGGAAACTGCTTTTGTCGTCGGTAAAAACAACAACATCGGTCAGCCGATTGCGGTAGACAACGCTATTGAGCATATCTTTGGCATGGTGTTGCTAAACGACTGGTCAGCCCGTGATATTCAAAAATGGGAATACGTGCCTTTAGGTCCATTTAACGCCAAAACCTTTGCTTCTGAAGTCTCGCCTTGGATTGTAACTATGGATGCATTGGCACCTTTTAAGACACCATGTCCAACACAAGAGCCAAAACCGCTGGCTTATCTGAATCAAAAAGACAGCAACAACAGCTACGACATCAATCTATCAGTCGAGTTATTGCCTGAAAATGCGGATAACGCCACTGTCGTTTGCGAAACTAATTTCAAATATATGTATTGGTCAATGGCACAGCAGCTGACCCACCACACCATTACTGGCTGTAAAGTAGAAGTTGGCGATATGATGGGCTCAGGTACGATTTCAGGTTCGACGCCAGATTCTTATGGCTCAATGCTTGAGATTGCATGGAACGCTACCAAACCAGTGACGCTAAAAGGTGGTGAAACGCGCAGCTTCATCGAGGATGGCGATACGGTCATTATGAAAGGCTATAGCGAAAAAGATGGCATCCGTGTCGGATTCGGTGAAGTACGCGGAAAAGTACTGCCTGCGCTTAGCTTTGATTTTGGCGAATAGCCTGACTATAGTTAAAATACTTTAAAAACGCTACGATACTGCGGGTATAGTTTTTTTGCAGCCTCTGTCTGCGTAGGCACAGCAAGCAAGAAAAAACGGTATCTGCAGTACGTGATGTAGCGATATTACTTCTCACTGACTATATATAAAGCATTAGCACATAAAAAAGGCGTAAAAATGAATTCAAGCTGTCAAAGAGTTACTGATGTACAACCAAGCTCGCTGACAGCCTGATTAGCAATCCGCCCTATCAAAAGGAGTTTGATATGAGCTTTAAAATTGAAAAAATCCATCACGTAGCCTATCGCTGTAAAGACGCTAAAGAAACCGTCGAATGGTATCAAAAACATCTAAATATGGACTTTATCTTGGCATTTGCCGAAGACCATGTACCTTCAACCAAAGCCTTTGACCCTTACATGCACGTATTTTTAGACGCTGGTAATGGCAATGTGTTGGCGTTTTTTGAAGTACCCAATCAGCCTGAAATGGGTTTTGATCCAAATACCCCAGACTGGGTTCAGCATCTAGCGATGAAAGTAAAAGATCGTGATACTTTAATTGCTGCTAAAAAGCATTTAGAGGAAGGCGGCATCGATGTTATTGGGGTTACCAATCACGGCATCTTCCACTCGATCTACTTCTTCGATCCCAACGGTCATCGTATGGAACTCACCTATGATGATATTACTTCAGAAGAAAAAGTATCGATGATTACTGAAGAAATTAAACAAGACATGCTCGATGAATGGTCGCGTACTAAGCGTGCGCCAGCTCATACGCAGTTTTTGCATGCTGAAGAGCTGGCTGAAGCAAGAGAAGTCGCGCCTGCCGGTGAATGAGACTTTGCAGATTTTTAATTGTTCAGACTACTGTTTATAAAGTAGCTAAGACTGTCTTAGCTACGCTATTTGATACCGCTGCGCTATTGCCATTATTTTCTCGACCACATTGTTTTTTGTACCCATCGGTAACTGCTCTGTGGTACCGATGATCGTAATCGCATACTCTAATGGCAGATTTTCGACAGATGGTTGACCATCGATAAACATCTCAGCAGAGCTATCAAGCTGCGGTAAGATAACTGGAATAGTGATGGCGTTAATACCCACCAACATATCACCAGTAACGGTCGCATAACCTTGGGTGCGAATCTTGGTTTGAAGTTGGCTAAAATGCTGCCATTTCTCTGCTATAACCGCCTCTTCGCTGGTTTGCCATTCAGTGATAACCAATGGCTTAATAGTAGCATCAGGCTGATAACTGGCAAATAACTGTCCTGTAGCTGACGTCGTCAGTGGCATACGTGAGCCGATACGAGTGATAATACTAATAGCGCTATCCGGTTCAACAGACTGAATAATAATAGGGCCTTCATTAAACCATTTGGCGATTTGCACCGCGCAGTTGGTACTGTTCTTAATATCATTAGCAATGTATGTTAGCCGCTCCAAGATATTGTTTGGATGAAATCCAGTATGCCCCATTGCGCCTAACGCCCCTAATGCATTAACCCTGTCACCGAGTCCATAGCGTCCATCGTCAAGCTTGCGCGCATAGTCTTTTCGAATAAGGCTGACCAAATAACGATGGCACTTTGCTGGATGCATCTGCATCGCTTGGGCAATATCTTTGAGCATCATAGGCTCGTTATGATCGATAAGCACATCTAATATCGATAGCCCAACTTCAAGCGACTGTACGCCATTTTGGGTTTTATTCGTTGGAGCGGGATTGTCTAAAGGATTTTCAGCGGCTGGCATATTTCACTCAATTAATGGCTTTCTTAATTAATAGTTTACTTGATTAGGGTAAAGGTCATAGTACCAAGTATAACCCCTTATCTCACTTACAACATAATAAAGGACATAGATAATGATGAAACTTTATGGTTACTTTCGCAGCAGCACTTCTTACCGTACTCGCATCGCAATGAACCTAAAAGGCTTGGATTATGACAATATCACGGTCAATCTAGCACAAGATGAGCAGTTAGAAACAGAGTTTAAGGCCATCAACCCTCAAGGATTGGTGCCGGTCTTACAAGCAGATGATCTCTTATTATATCAAAGCCCTGCTATTTTAGAGTGGTTAGAAGAAGTCTACCCTGAAAGTCCTCTATTGCCCAAAGACGCGGCTGGTCGCATGCAGGTGCGCGCCATTAGCGCCATGATTGGCTGTGACATTCACCCAATTAATAACCGCCGTATATTGCAGTATCTACGCAACGAACTCTCGGTAGATGAAGAAAAAGTCATGGATTGGTGTAATCGCTGGATGAGTGAAGGATTTACTGCGTTAGAAAAGCGTTTGGCTCAAGATAAAACCCGTGGAAAATTCTGCTACGGTGACAGCCCTACTTTTGCAGATTGCTATCTCATTCCGCAGGTTTCCTCTGCTCAACGTTTTAAAGTGGATTTAAGCCCTTACCCTAATATTGTCGAGGTTGATACGCATTGCCGCACCTTAAAGGCATTTGCCGACGCTGATCCTATGATGCAGCCTGATGCGCCAAAGCCTAATTAAGGTAAGTCACCAACTATATACCTGTGTTATATAATTGAATCACTTTAAAGCGGATACAAGTGCTACTGGCGTAGACAATAGTGCTCACAAAACGCCCCTTATTTAACAAATAAGGGGCGTTTTGTGATGAAGATTTTAGGGCATGTTGATGTACATTTTTATACAACTTTTTCGGTTCAGCTAATCGTATTAATTCATATATAAATCTGTAACTACTCAGTATAGAAATAGTTAAACAATATTCCTAAGGGCAGTAGCCTATTCTTAAAGATTTATTTAGAATGAATGTTATGGAAGCCAAGTTATTCAAACAATCCTGTTATGAATTTGTTTTCTTAGAACATATTTTGCTTTTCTTCAATTGTGTGCGTAGCATAAGAACAGCAACAAAAATCGACATTTGATAACTGAGCCACTTATTTCTAATTATGGAGAGCACTATGCGCCTTTTTAACTCAACCTCCTCACCAAACAAATCCCCTACTTACTCTAAACTGGCTTTAGCTTGTTTATTAGCTTTAAGCACAGCTGCCATGGTTGGTTGTGACAAATCCAATCCTGATCAGACCGATGCAATCAATGATGAGAAAACACAAGCTGAAACTGATGCTAAAGCGAAAACCACGGCAGATGGTGAGCTACCTGTTATCGAAGGTATTCTGACTCACGCTCCTGATGTGCCACCGCCTATTGACCGCGATTATCCTGCAAAAGTAGTCGTAAAAATGGAAACTGTGGAAAAAACCATGCGCTTAGCCGATGGTGTCGAGTATAACTTTTGGACGTTTGGCGGTCAGGTGCCAGGACAGTTTATGCGAGTTCGTGAAGGCGATGAAATTGAGTTTCATTTATCAAATCATCCTGACTCTAAAATGCCGCACAATATTGATTTGCATGCCGTAACAGGGCCCGGGGGCGGTGCCGCCTCTTCCTTCACCTCTCCTGGTTATACCTCAGAATTTAACTTTAAAGCCTTAAAACCGGGCTTATACGTTTATCACTGCGCAGTAGCACCAGTCGGTATGCACATCGCTAACGGTATGTATGGTCTAATTTTGGTTGAGCCAGAAGAGGGTTTATCAAAAGTTGATCGTGAGTTTTATGTCATGCAGGGAGATTTCTACACCAAAGGCGACTATGGTGATAAAGGTATACAACCTTTTGACATGGAAAAAGCGGTGAAAGAACAAGCAGACTACGTGTTATTTAATGGATCAGTAGGCGCGCTAACGGGTGAAAACTCACTAAAAGCAAAAGTCGGTGAAACCGTTCGTTTGTTTGTCGGTAATGGTGGTCCTAACTTAGTATCATCATTCCACGTTATCGGTGAGATCTTTGACAAAGTGAATGCAGAAGGGGGTAGCGTTGAAAATCATAACGTACAAACCACGCTTATTCCTGCAGGTGGTGCAGCCATTACTGAGTTTAAAGTGGATGTACCGGGTGAGCTGGTGATGGTCGACCACTCTATTTTCCGTGCATTTAACAAAGGAGCACTTGGTATCATTGATGTTGAAGGCCCTGAAGATGCGAAAATCTACTCTGGAAAAGTCAACGAAAGCGTGTATTTACCAGAAGGTTCAGCCGCTCAAAGCCTCGGCAAAACCAATGCACCGGCACCAGTTGTCACCGCTGCCAATAAACAAGAAAGAATCAAAATGGGTGAGTCTATTTATGCCAGCAACTGTGCCGCGTGTCACCAACTGAATGGTGCAGGCATACCAAAAGCCTTCCCACCATTGGCTAAATCTGACTATCTCAATAAAGACCCTAAACGTGCCATTGATGCGATACTAAATGGCTTGACTGGCAAAATTACCGTTAACGGTGAAGAGTATGACAGTGTGATGCCAGCTGTGGCCTTAGATGACGAGAAAGTGGCTAACGTCGTCACTTATATCATTAACAGTTGGGATAACAAAGGTGGCGAAATCACACCAGCAGATGTCAAAGCGGCTCGTAAGTAAGTTTGCCCTTTTTATTAAACGACTTACTTTCTTATCATTCAGCCAAAAATGGTGTCTAACTCAGTAGGAGTCTGGCACCGTTTGACTGGCATGATACACCCTGCCCTTTTAGGACAACTAGGAGATTAGTCATGTTATCTACTCACATCACTAACACTCAACAAATCATGAACACGACTGCTCGCCCGTTAGCGTTGTTATTGGCGATCAGTGCGCTAACACTAACAACGGACTTTGGGTTTATGAGTACGCAAGCGCAAGCAAAAGAGCTTGCCATTCAGCCCGGTACTTATCGTCCGTTATACTTGAGCAAAAACTCACCTTTAGTGGCAGTCGATAAGTTCAAGATTGATGAGCTACCAGTTACTAATATCCAGTATTATCAATTTTTAAAAGAAAATCCAAAGTTTAGGCAACGGGCAATTGCTCCTATTTTTGCTGACGCTGGTTATCTAAGGCATTGGATTAATACTAAAAACATCTCTGTGCCTAAAAAAGTAGATTTCCGTAAACCTGTGGTCAATATTTCATGGTATGCCGCCAATCAGTATTGCCGCGCTCAAAACAAGCGCCTGCCAACGGTTGAGCAGTGGGAATACGTGGCGCAAGCGTCTACCACCAACAAAAACGGCAGCCTAGAAGAAGGCTATAACCAACGCATATTGGACTGGTATGGTAAGTCTGCCGGTAATAAAGACCAACTTGCTGATGTCGGACAAACCCCTGCTAACTATTGGGGCGTCAAGGACTTACACGGTTTGATATGGGAGTGGACAGAGAACTTTAACAATAGCTTAGTCACTGGCGAATCACGCGCTGACAGCAACCTAAACCAACAGATGTTTTGTGGCTCAGGTGCAGCAGGTGCGGTTGATCCCAGTGATTATGCAGCTTTTATGCGTTATGGTTTTCGCTCAAGCTTAGAAGCCAAATATACCGTCAGTAGTCTTGGCTTTCGCTGTGCCAGTAATTAGTCTATCTACTATGAAACAAGCATAGTGCTACTGAGATAAGTTTTGCGCCGCCTCTGTCTGCGCAGGCACAGCAAGCAAGAAAAATTTATCTCAGTAGCGCCAGTAGCGCATTGTCATATTTGTACTTATTTTAATTAGGAATAACTATAAAGATAGTCAGTATTAATACAGCGCCCTACATCTTATTCCTAATCGAATTTAACAGCCTTTAAGGATTGCCTAATGAACACAATAAAAACCATTCAAAATACAATAGTGCAAAATACGGCGACTCACCGATTGTCTAATGTGTCTCATGCTATCAAACTAACCTTGGCTGGTGGGTTATGCATGGGATTATTGGCCTGTAGCAACCCTGAATCAGCTTCTACACAAGCCAGCCATGCTGACGCGACTTCTGAATCCAAAGAGGCAACAGCGGCTCATGACGGTATGAAGGACATGGATCATAAACAAATGAACCATGCTGATATGAATTCTCACGAGCCTGCCGAAGCACTAGGACAAGATTACTCTATCTATCAGGCAGGTGGCGATTGGACAGATCAAAATGGCAATACTTTTGAGCTTGATAATCTAGAAGGTAAAAATCAGGTGGTGGTGATGGCTTATACCAGCTGCCAGCATACCTGCCCTATTTTAGTGCAATCTATGAAACAGATGTATAAAGAGATGACACCAGAAGCTCGTGCGCAAACTGAGTTTTTATTAGCAACATTGGATACTGAACGCGATACCGTTGATGTCATGAAAAACTTTGCCGCGCACAATGAGCTTGGTGATAATTGGCGGTTGATTCGTAGCGATGAAGCCAGTACGCGTATGCTTGCCAACACCTTAAATATCAAATATCAATTTGCTGATAATGGTGATATTAATCACTCTAACCTAATTTCTGTTTTGGATAAAAAAGGTCGCTTAGTCGCACAAGGTGTTGGCGTCGCTGATTCTGGCATTAAGCCTTTGATTGAGTATTTAAACCGCCAAAGCTAAGCTTTTTTTGGTACGCATATCGCCAGTCTCAACATAGCGTTGATGCCATGATAGTGATTCTTTAAGGATATGCGGCGTTTGCATGCCAGCAGTGTCTGAGGCGCGATCAAAATAATCTTGTAGCATCGGACGGTAGTCAGGATGCGCACAGTTATCGATAATTGCCTGCGCACGTTGACGCGGTGCAAGACCACGTAAATCAGCCAAACCTTGCTCAGTCACAATCACCATCACATCATGCTCCGTATGATCATGGTGCGATACCATTGGCGTGATGCAAGAGATGGCACCATCTTTTGCCACGGATGGCGATACAAAGAATGAGGTATAAGCATTACGTGCAAAGTCACCTGAACCGCCCAAGCCATTCATCATATTAGTGCCCATGACATGAGTTGAGTTAACGTTACCATAGAGGTCACACTCAATCATAGCATTGATAGCGAGCACGCCTAAGCGACGTGATACTTCGGGGTGGTTAGTAATTTCTTGCGGACGTAAAACGATGCGTGCACGCAGCTCTTCAAGATTGGCATTAAAAATTTCTAATGCATCTGGACTTAATGAAAGTGCAGTGGCAGACGCCATAGTCATTTTGCCAGACATGATTAGGTCTAACATGCCATCCTGCAATACTTCTGTGTAGCCTGTTAAATTCTCAAACGGGCTGTTCTGCAAACCGGCCAATACCGCGTTGGCGACGTTACCCACACCAGACTGTATTGGCAATAAGTTTTCTGGCAGACGGCCTTTTTTAACTTCATCATGGAAAAAGTTAATGATATGACTGGCGATTTGGTTTGAGCATTCATCTGGATCAGCAAACTTACTATTGCGATCTGGTGAGTCGGTTAAAACAACTGCCACAACTTTATCTAAGTCGCAATGCAAGTATGGAACACCAATACGGCCACCCGGAGTTACTAGTGGAATAGGTTTACGGTTGGGCGGCATACCAATATCGTTATAAACGTCATGCATACCTTCTAACATCAGGCTTTGCTGAGCATTCACCTCTAAAATGATATGGTCGGCATTTTCTAACCATGCATTACTGGTACCGATAGAGGTCGATGGGATGAGGCGACCATCTGGCAAAATGCCTGCAACTTCAACGACAGCCATATGCATATCGCCATAGAAGCCAATGGTGCTTTGCTGAGCCACATGCGACAAGTGCATATCAAAATAATGCGCGGCGCCAGCGTTGATTTGCTTACGCAGTGCAGGCTCTGATTGATATGGTGTGCGCCATTTAATACCTTTGGCATCAGCCAATACGCCATCACATTCAGTCGCAGTAGAGGCGCCAGTTAGCAAACCTATCTGAAACTCCTCACCGCGAGCATGCGCATCTTCCATGTGTTTGGCAAGCGCAGCTGGTATGGCTTTTGGATAACCTGCACCAGTAAAACCACTCATCCCAACGTTCATATCATGTTTGATAAATGCCGCTGCTTGATCAGCAGACATGACTTTTTTACTTAGACCTTCGTGAAGTACGCGACCTTCATGGTTAATTGATGTCATACCTTTTTTCCCTAGGGGCTGTATAGAATTGGGAAATAGTTGAAAAAAATAAGCAACGCCTTACACTCTTGTTTACCACAACAAAGAGAA
>NZ_RRYX01000064.1:0-16709 GCF_014861375.1 Psychrobacter sp. FME5
CTTCTATGTCAATTATGGCTATGTCTGATGCCAGCATACTTTTTAGAACACCACCAAATATTTAATCAGACAATCACTCAAATAATAAATAAAGGAATTTATCATGCGTAGCGCAACTTACGATCATTTCGGCAAACCAACTGAAGTACTGAGTGTCGGTGACCGCCCTACTCCAGAGCCAAAAGCCAATGAAGTCCGCGTCAAAACTATCTTAGCTTCTATTCATAATCATGACCTACTCACCATTCGCGGAAAATATGGCTTTAAACCTCAGCTGCCGGCTATCGGTGGTTCTGAGGCCTTGGGTGTCATCGATGCGGTTGGCAGCGAGGTCAAAGACTTAAAAGTCGGTCAACGCGTGGCAGCGGCCAGCGTGCAGGCCACTTGGGCAGAGTACTTTGTGGCATCAGCCGACATGGTCTTCCCTGTACCTGATAGCTTAAAAGATGAGATGGCGGCGCAGCTGATCGCTATGCCGCTGAGTGCATTGATGCTGCTTGAATTTCTCGAAGTAGAAAGCGGTCAATGGGTCATCCATAACGCCGCCAATGGTGCGGTCGGTAAATCACTGGCGATGCTAGCGGCGGCGCGCGGCGTCAAAACCATTAACCTCGTCCGTAGTAGCGATGCGCTCGGAGAGTTAGAAGCGCTCGATATCAAAAATAATATCAATACGTCAGACGATGACTGGAAAGACCAAGTCAAAGCTATCATTGGCGATGATAAAATCAGTGCAGCGGTTGATTCTGTCGGCGGTGAAGCCAGTGGTAATCTGTTATCGCTACTGGGTCATGGTGGAGTGTTCGCCGTATTTGGCGCGATGTCAGGTAAGCCGATGATGCTGAATCCGACTGATATGATCTTTAAACAAGCTATCTTAAAAGGCTTTTGGGGCAGTAAACTCAGTCAAGAAATGAGTGTCGACAATAAAAAACGTCTGGTCAAAGAGCTGATAGATCGTGCGGTTGATGGCAAATTAAAACTACCCGTTGAAGCGGTGTTTGATTTGAAAGACGTATTAAAAGCAGTTGACGGTAAATTGCAATCTGAGAAGAAAGGCAAGGTGCTTTTAAGAGCTTAATAGTTTTTTTAAATATTAGTATGATTAGTATTATAAGCAGTGGCGGCGTCTCCTAACTATGGAACGCTGCCATTGCTTTTTTTTGGCAATCAGTCCAGTAGCTTAGAAGGGAACAGACTCTAATATTTAGGGTGAAACGTTACCTTAACCTTAGACGCTAACCTTAGACGCTTGTCTTTTTACAATTGTCAGCAAACAATAAGGTTGCTTAACCAAATTCAGGTTGAGTATGCCAAGGCCAAGTTGTTAAGGTTGATGACTGATAACGATTCTGTATATCTATAGTGAAGTCATTTTAAAAACGATACCGTACTATGGCTATAGTTTTTCTTGCTTGCTGTTCGCAGGCGTGACAGAGGCTACAAAAATTTATAGCCGTAGCACGTCACTACCATCGTATCGCTTTTATTTCGGACTGACTATATATCAATAATAAAAATGATCAGCGACTTTTATCTATCCACCTAAAAAATAAATAAAGGAAATTCTTATGCGTAGCGCAACTTATAATAATTTTGGTAAACCTTCAGAAGTCCTAAGCGTAACCGATAGCCCTACTCCAGAACCGAAGGGTAATGAGGTTCGTATCAAGACTATCTTATCCTCCATCCACAATCATGACCTAGTGACTATTAAAGGTGAATACGGTAATAAACCTAAGCTACCTGCGACTGGCGGCTCTGAGGCGGTGGGTACTATTGACCTGCTTGGTAAAGACGTAGCAAGCTTTAAAAAAGGTCAGCGCGTGGTCGTTTCTGGTGTAGAGGGCACGTGGGCGGAGTATTTTATTGCGCCAGCCCAACGTATCATTCCGATACCAGACGCCATCGACGATGAAATGGCGGCTCAACTCATCGCTATGCCTATGAGTGCGCTGTTACTGATTGAATTCTTAAACATCGAACCCGGCCAATGGATCATCCAAAACGCTGCTAACGGTGCAGTCGGTGAATCTATGGCGATGCTTGCGCCCGAGCGCAATATTAATACGATTAATTTAGTGCGCAGTAAAGAGTCAGAAAAAGAGCTGATTGAGCTTGGTATCACCAAAAATAACGTGGTAACCGATGATGACGACTGGAAAGAACAAGTACAAAAAATCGTTGGTGATGCCAAAATAAACGGTGCAGTCGATGCGGTTGGTGGTAAGTCTGGTGGTGAGCTCCTATCGCTACTAGGTAAACACGGTGCGATGGCCTCCTTAGGTTCTATGTCTGGCGAACCGCTGATGATTAACCCCAGTCATCTGATTTTTAATTTGAGCAAAGTAAAAGGCTTTTGGGCCAGCGATCTGATGCAAGAGATCAGTGACGATGATATGCAGCGCTTAACGAAAGAGCTGATCGAACGCGCGGCTAGCGGTACATTAAAACTGCCTACTGGTGGCGTTTATAATTTAGCCGATATTCAAAAAGCGGTCTCTGAAAAAGTACAATCTGAGAAAAAAGGCAAAGTATTGATTAAACCTTAAGCTGCTCTTTTAAGATCCCTTTAATATAAAAGTATAGTCGATACAATTTAAAAACGATACAGTGCTGCTGGTATCAATTTTTTGCAGCCTCTGTCACGCCTGCGAACAGCATGCAAGAAAAACTGATACCAGTGGCACGTTGTTATCTACAGCTCTCTTTTATTGTGAGCTGACTATAATAAAAAAGGAATAATATAATGTCTAATAATAAAACCTTTAAAGCCTTGGTCGTCGAAGAAACCAGCGATGACAAATTCGATAAAAGTATCCAAACGCGTAATGTCAGTGATTTACCTAAAAATGATTTATTAATCGAAGTACATTATTCATCGTTAAACTTCAAAGATGCCATGTCGGCATCGGGCAATAAAAGAATTACTAAAAACTATCCGCATACGCCCGGTATCGATGCAGCAGGCGTCGTGGTTAGTGATAAATCTGGTACTTTTAAAGCAGGTCAAGAGGTTGTGGTCTTCGGTTATGATTTGGGTATGGATACCGATGGCGGTTTGAGTCAAATGATTTCTATTCCAGCCGATTGGGCGCTACCCTGCCCAGAAATGCTGACGTTAAAAGAGGCGATGATTTACGGTACCGGCGGTCTCACCGCAGCGTTAAGTGTGCAAAAGTTAGAAAAAATGGGCGCAAAACCAAGCGATGGACCAGTCGCTGTCACCGGCGCAACTGGTGGCGTCGGTAGTATCAGCATCGCTATATTAAAGCAGCTGGGCTACGAGGTCATTGCCTTTTCTGGTAAACCTGAACAAAGCGAGCATCTGAAAGAATTAGGCGCGAGTGAAGTGCGTCATCGCGATACCATCAATGAAATCGGTAATAAACCTATTGGCCGTGAACTATGGGCAAATGCTATCGATACGATAGGCGGCGATTACTTAGCAAACTTGCTCAAACAGACCAAAGCGGGCGGCGCGGTGACTAGTTGTGGCTTAGCAGGTGGTGCTGAGTTTTCGATGTCGGTCATGCCTTTTATCACTAGAGCCGTCTCTTTATTGGGTATCGATTCGGTCTATATTCCACTGGCTGACAAAAAAGCGATTTGGCAGCGTGTCGCCACTGATATGAAGCTGCCCAATCTTGAGAAATATTGTGAAGAGATTACCTTAGCGCAAACGCCTGAGTACTTAGAGCGATTTATAGAGAGTAAAACCGTGGGACGTTATGTGGTGAATGTGCGGGGTTAGAGTTTAGAACTCGAAATTTATGAAAGGTAGCGGTGCTCTTTACTTTAAGAAGCGCCGCTATTTTTTGATCTTGAGAGTAGCAGAAAAAATTTTAGTCAAGGAGTAATTATGTTTATAGTAAATATTGAATATCCAGGAACTTGGTTAGAATTGCCAGACGGAGAAGATGTATCTGAGCTAACAAGCATTATTTCATCGATGGAAACAACAATAACAGATATGGCTATTACTCTTACAATGTTCACAGATTGCCAGCAGAAATCTTATTTGGAACATACATCAGATAATACGGAGGATTTATGGGAGCGCGATAGGCAGTTACGCATGCATATAGAAAAAAATTATCGTGATGGGTTAGATGATGAAAATGATTTTTATACTAATCATGAGTATCATCGAGCTGAAACTGAAAGACTCTACAGACAGGAAAAGTTAAATTCGGGCGAAGTACCAAGAAGTTATAAGAACCGCTTTTCATTCATCCATGCCCATAGCTTTTTATCCTTAGTAGATTCATTTTACAAATATTTGTCTGTAATTTCAGATGAAACAAATCTTGGACATGTTAAAAGTATAAAAGAACAGTTTGAAGAGGCATTTCCTCTACTCTCCAAAGTAAGAAATAGTGCACAGCACTCTGAAGACCGTATCAGGGGCTATGGTAGAAGTAAGAAAAAGAAAATGGATTTGCAAGGTGGGTTCCTTGGGCTCAGTAACTTAAATGGAGATTTGTTAGGATATACTATAGATGATGGTACATATCAAGAATTTTCAATTAGTCATGACACTCTTATCAGAGTATCTAAATTATTTCAGAACTTGTTAAATGGCTTTTCTTGGACAGGTTCTATAAGGTTTAGCCCGTACATATAAAGATTATGATATCAATACCATACAAGGTCTTGTAAGTTTACAAGCATCAAAAAAAACACCCAGCTAAGTTGAGTGTTCTTTATTTATATACTAAGCCAATTTGATCAGCTCAACGTTATCAACAATTAGCCACAAGCCCAGTCAAACTGATTATTCAACAAATCGATTTGACCATTACCACCACCCATATTGGCATCACCAAGTGCTTCTTCAAACTCAATATAAAAAGGACTAAATGCTGGCATCGCTTGAATGGGATTGGCCGTACCACCAAAATGACTTTTTGCATGAAACCTATCAAGCTTTAATATGGTACCTTTTGTAGAAAACATAGGGGTATAAGCATTCTCATCATCTTCATCTGGCCACTCATCGAGCATCTTGCCGACATTAGGATCATCTGTTCGGACAACGTGCTTAATAAACTGAGCGGGTTCATCTTTGACCAAGCAAGTGCTACTCCACTCTTCGACTTCATAGTCTGGATAGATACTATTTTCTTTTTTAGGCAGTGCTGTCGCTTCACCTTCAAACTCCTCCTTGGTTAGCCAAATTAATGCCCAGCCACCACCAATAATATCTTCAAGATAGATTTCTTGAGGGTGACGATGGTTGGCATAGCGACTCAGTGACGCCCAAAAAGCCACAGCGTCTGTATGATTCACCTCGGTGAGGTTAGTAATCATATCTTCAACACCGTCTACCGTGTCTTCAACATGATCATCCGCCTGAAAAAGCGATATTGCCATGAGATCTTTCTCTTTTACGCGATACGCTTCAGGCACCAATATAGTCCATAAGTGTGCCATCGGTAGACCATTGATCCTACTTCGTGGCCATTGATCCGTGGTAATACCGATAGGGCGACCAAAGGCCCAGCCTTGCCCATGATTTTCATCCGTTAGTTCCAAATCGTATGCTTGTTTTAATGACTCCATCGCTCTTTTCTCGCTTCCTTAGATTAACCTTATTTATTAGACGTACTACACCAACCAAAACCAATCAGGCGCAAATAAATAGGACATACCCATAGATAGTAATACTGATAATATGCTACCCACGATGGCGCCAACCCACGATGTACCACCCTTTGCCACTAACTCCTGTTCGACCGTCGCTGGGTCAGCTGTATTACTCATGACTTTATCGATATTTTTAACGCTGTAGCTGAAATAAAAGTAATTCCCTAAAAGTCCTGTTAATACTGCCCATGCGACAAAAAAGCTGGTTTGACCTATAGAGCTATACGTTTCCATACCGAGCAGATGCATTAAGACTAAATCAACTGCATTAATGCCAAGTACAATAAAAAAAGCGACTAGATACATTTTACGATAGCACAACCAAGACGTTCCCAAGAGAAGTCCAGCCAAATTAAAACTGTGTATACTAGAGCCATCATTATTAACCTCTAAGCGTGGCTCGCTGTCCTTAAACCATTTATCACGATAAAAGCTGTCATACTTGTCGCCGACGAAGGCCGCTAGCAAAGTATCAGCATTTTCAGAGCTGGAAATCGACTGGCTTTGTGTGCTTTGCGCATCTTTAGAAATATTAACCGCTGTTAACGGTGGTGGTGTTTGTGCTTTAACATCAAAGAATTGATGTCCACAGTTTGAACAAACGACTGCCTCACTTGCGTTTTCTTGATTACAGCTATTACAAAGCATCTTATCCCTTAATTTTACTGAACACTGATCATTTTATAATTTTACCTACACTTTAATAATAAGAAAACCAATTAAAGTTGGCACTATTATAGTTAATAAAAACAAATGTTCAATAAAAAACTGGGTCATTTTCGAGTGGCTGTTTTTTCGACCAAAAAAAACACCCAACCAAGTTGAGTGTTTTTTGCTATCGCTACGCTAAACCGAACGAATAAAAAATAAACCATATATCAATGCAAAAAATTTGAGTAGCTAGGAAAACGGGTGCTAGCGCTCCAACATTAACCCACTACTTCTTCTTTTCGGCACGTTTTTTCTCGATTAATGCTTGAGCTGTCGCATTTTGCTCCCACCACCCTCCCATTTCTTGCCAGTATAAATATGCCTGCTCTTTACCACCGATTTCTATACCATAACTATTATCAATACCACGTGGTTTAGGATGGCGTTTTTTGAGTATTTCATGAGCCACTTCAGGTAAGTTATCTTGCGCGATAACCCATTCTTTTTCAGCTTTGTCCAGCTTATCTTGATAGCAGTAAGCCAATACTTTTCCAAAAGCAATATTGGCCAGCATATCCTCTGGATAATCGTCACAGATTTGAATGATTTTTTGGTATTGCTTGGTAAGCATATACAGCTCTACCAAGCGTTCGCGTATGCCCAAATTGTCATTAGGGCACACTTGTAATAGCTTTTCGCCCTCTGCGCAGGCCAACTCAAAACTACCATTATCGGCATATACATTGGTTGATTGAAACAGTGCACGCAAAAAGGGACGGTTTTCCATGATGCCCCAAGGCAGCTTACTTTTTTGCCAATTGAATTTTTTGGGAAAGTATTCTAAATAAAGTCGCATACATTCACGGCTACTTAGTAAGGCTAAAAAGCTATCGTCATGCTCCTCACATAAAAAAGCCAAGTTAAAGTAAGCATCAGGGTCATTTATACTTTCTAATACTAGAAATTGCGCAATCTCACGAGCCACTTCATAACCATCACGCTCCAAAGTCATTTGAATAACCTGAAATGAGGTCGGCGGCTGGTCATCAAAGTCTTGCATAATTTCATCTTGAAACTTGGTCATCACTTCGTGCATGATGTCATCAATATCGCGACCTGCTTTTATTTCTGCGTCAACGAAATTTTTTACTTGGTTTTTTAAGTGGCTACTTTCATTATCGTTAGCTGATTTATTTTTAGGAAATTCAATAATCGACTCTTCAAACATCCATTCATCTTGACCGACATGAACTAATTTCATAGCTTATTGCTCCTTTTTGCATCCTATTTTTATATCACATTACAAAGATGTGAGCTATTCCCACTCAATAGTAGCAGGCGGCTTGCTCGACACATCATAAGTCACGCGTGATACTTCGGCAATTTCATTCATAATACGATTCGATACCGTTTCAATCAAATCATACGGCAGATGGGCAAAGCGCGCAGTCATAAAGTCTACCGTTTCAACCGCACGTAGCGCAATCACCCACGCATAGCGGCGACCATCACCGACCACACCGACCGATTTAATCGGTTGGAAGACCGCAAACGCTTGCGCGGTCTTCTCATACCAGCCTGATTTTTCTAACTCTTCCATAAAGATAGCATCGGCAGCACGTAAGATATCGGCAAACTCTTTGGTCACTTCACCAAGGATACGCACGCCTAAACCCGGTCCTGGGAACGGATGGCGGTTGATCATTTTTGCTGGTAAACCAAGGGTAATACCCAGTTTACGCACTTCATCTTTAAACAAATCGCGTAATGGCTCAACCAATTCAAAGGCCAAATCATCTGGCAAACCGCCAACATTATGATGGCTCTTAATCACGTGAGCTTTACCTTGATGCGACTTCGCTGATTCGATAACGTCAGGATAAATAGTGCCTTGTGCTAAAAACTCGATGACTTTGCCATCGCTTTGCTCGCTGACTTCACGCGCACTGTTAGCAAAGACGTCGATAAAGGTTTTACCAATGATTTTACGTTTGGCCTCAGGATCAGACTCGCCAGCCAATGCATTCAAGAATAACTCTTCGGCATCAACGCGGATGACTTTTACACCCATATTTTCGGCGAAGATTTGCATCACCTGATCGCCTTCGTGTAGACGCAGCAACCCAGTATCGACAAACACACAAGTCAGCTGATCGCCGATGGCTTTATGCAATAATGCCGCCACGACGGAGCTATCCACCCCGCCTGAGAGACCGAGCAATACTTGCTTGTCACCGATTTGTTTTTGTAATTGTTCGATACGCATATCGATGATGTTATCAGGCGTCCAGCTGCCCGCGCAGTCACAGATTTGATGGACAAAACGTCCTAGCAATGCCTGACCTTGGGCGGTATGGGTGACTTCAGGATGGAACTGGAGACCATAATATTGCTTGTCATCATTGGCCATAATGGCAATCGGACAGCTTGGTGTACTGGCAACGATGTCGAAGCCTTCAGGCGCATCAATCACTTTATCGCCATGACTCATCCACACATTGAGCTTACCTGCTGCGTCTTCGATACCGTCTATAAGGGTAGATTTGCCGTCGATATTAATGGTCGCTGCACCAAACTCATGGACATTACTGGCGTGAACTTGCCCGCCAAAACGCTCTGCCATTGCTTGCATACCGTAGCAGATACCTAATACCGGTACGCCTAAGTCAAATACGGCGTCATTGATACGTGGGCTGTTTTCTGCATGCACGCTCTCAGGACCACCCGATAAGATGATACCTTTTGCGCCAAAATCTTTGATGCGTTGGGTGTCGATATCAAACGGGAACATCTCACAGAATACGCCTGAATCGCGTACACGGCGGGCGATTAGTTGGCTATATTGTGAGCCAAAATCAAGAATTAAGATGCGATCTTCTTTGATAGTAGGTATTGCAGGAGTGGCAGCGGCAGTGGTCATAAATCGATGTCCATCAAGAAAAAATTAGTGCCCTATTTTAACAAGTTTCGGCAGTCTATTGGTTATAAAAATACGCTAATCTACCAACTAACCCAAAATCGTCTCAATAAATTATTCTAAAAACCTACTTTATTTCACTTTCATCGCTCTTTGTTTTATATTGCTCTCTAAGTGAGAAATATAAACTTGTAAAATTGAGGCAGTACACCAATCGTCGTTGACTAATGTACAGAAAACAGTTACTTATACTGTGATACGTTAAACAAGTAACCCGGTAATTTTGGATACTGCACTGACCATCAAATGGTCGGTATTCAAAGTGTTTCTAGTTCAAGCACAGTTATAATCATAATAAATCGACAGGTATGTCCCTATGAGCAAAATCAAATCTCTTATTCGTAAAAACGCTAAGCCTGCCAATACCAACAATCCTATATTAGATAACGTCGCAAAAAGTGATGCGTCCATTAACATGACCGCCAACACGCCGATAGAGCAAACGCGTTGGAATGGTTGGGGCAATGTCAATATCAATAAAAAAGTGTCGTCACACGGTGCCAAGCTGATTAAATCCCACATTGGTAAAACCAAGAAACTAAACTCTGTCAGCTTGCAAGAGGTACTCAAAACCGTACCCAAGTCACGCTTGCCTGCTGCCATGACTAAGCTAGATACAGTATCTATCGATAATGAGGTCAGACTCAGACATGCGCGTGGACAAAGCTTTCCTGACTGGATAGCCATGCACGGTGGCGACTTTGAAGTCTTCCCTGATGGCGTCGCGCATCCGCAATCGACCGCTGATGTCGAGACCTTATTGAAACTGGCTCACGACCACGACCTTATTGTTATTCCCTTTGGCGGTGGTACTTCAGTAGTTGGTCATATTAATCCACAAAAGGGGTCACGCCCCGTATTAACCATCGCCATGAGCAAGATGGATCAGCTTATTGATTTAGATAACGAGAGCCAAATTGCTACCTTTGGCGCAGGCACACAAGGACCAGCGGTCGAAGCACAATTGGACGCACACGGTTATCGCTTGGGACATTACCCGCAGTCTTGGGAGCTATCGACCCTCGGCGGCTGGATTGCCGCGCGCTCTAGTGGTCAGCAGTCATTAGGCTATGGGCGTATCGAGCAAATGTTTGCTGGTGGGACACTTGTGACGCCAAAAGGTGTCATTACTATCGCTGATATTCCTGCCTCATCAGCAGGCCCTGATTTGCGTGAAATGATGATGGGCACTGAAGGCCGCGCTGGTATTTTTACCGAAGTCAAAATGCGCGTGCAACCGCAGCCTGAAGAAGAGGTTTTCAAAGTGGTGTTTTTACCGAATTGGGAAGCGGGTAAAGAAGTGCTCAGACAAGCGGTGCAGAGTAATATTCGCCTGTCTATGCTACGTTTAAGTAATGCGGTCGAAACCGACGCCCATCTACATTTAGGTACGACGCCTAGTCAGTTTTTAGCGATTAGTACTTATCTTAAAGCGCGCGGACTCAGCTCAGAAAAAGTCATGCTCACTTATGGCGTTTCAGGCGATAAAGCGCAGAATAAATTAGCACTTACCCAGTTTAAAAAACTGTTAAAACAGCAAGGCAGTGTTACTGGTAAGCTGACCGATGTCATGGGCAGTATATGGGCGCACGGGCGTTTTAAATTCCCTTATCTGCGCGGCACCTTATGGGAAAAAGGCATCATGGTCGATACCTTTGAGACTGCGACCAATTGGAATAATATCGACGAGCAGGTGCAGCAGATGCAACAAGCTGTTCAAACGGCTTTGGCAGATGAAAATGAGCACGTCATGGCCTTTACTCACATCTCGCATGTATATAAACAAGGCGCCAGTCTTTATACCACCTACTTCTTTAGAGCCGCAAAAGACCATGCTAGTACCTTAAGCCGCTGGCAAAAAATCAAACATGCCGCCAGTTTAAGTCTGGCTAATGGCAAATCGACAATATCGCATCAGCACGGTGTCGGTCGTGACCATGCGCCTTACCTTGCTGCCGAAAAGGGTCAGCTAGGTATTCAGGTAACCAGCGATATGCTCAAAAGCTTAGACCCTGAACAGCGTATGAATCCGGGTGTTTTAATCGAAGATTAGTTCTAGTAAACAATAGGTTTTAAAGTCAGGGCTTATTTGCAGTCTTAGCTGAGGTATGTTTAATTTAATATAAGTGCTATACAGCGCGGCTGATATTTATTTTGCGCAGCCTCTGTCGGCGTAGGCACAGCACGCAAGGAAAATTAATACCAGCCGCGCGTCATAATAAAACGCAACTATATTTTAAATAACGCCTATAAATTAAGCAGTTTAGATAGTCTACTTAGCTGAAACTAAATAACCATTAAAATGAGTCTTCTATGAATCAAGCCACGCAACGCCAACAAGCCTTAGCACCTTTATCTCGCCGCTCGTCTCAAGAAGTGCCTTGGGATATGCTGATCATCGGTGGCGGTATTACTGGCGCGGGGATTGCTCGTGAAGCAGCAAGGCGCGGCTTAGCGGTATTGTTAATTGAGCAAAAAGACTTTGCTTGGGGAACTTCTAGCCGATCTAGCAAAATGGTACATGGCGGGCTGCGCTATATTGCCTCAGGTGATTATAAAACTACTCTACTTAGCGTCCGCGAGCGTGAGCGCATGCTCAATGAAGCCGGCGGCTTGGTCAATGAGATGCATTACGTCATGCCACATTATAAAGGCAAGTTTCCACCGCCATGGATATTTAATACCTTACTCAGGGTATACGATAAGCTGGCAGGCAAACGCTACTTTAAATACTTTAAAAAAGATGCCTTTCTAAACCTAAATCCTGGTATCAAGCAAGAGAAGTTTTTGGGTGCCAGCCAGTTTAGTGACGCGGTGACTGATGACTCACGCTTAGTGATGCGGGTGCTAGACGAAGCGATCCATGACGGCGCGTGCGCGATTAATTACCTTAAAGCCGAATCATTAATTACCAATGAGCAAGGCTTGGTCGTGGGTGCTCACCTAGCAGATACCGCATCTGATGATAGCAATAATACTTACGATGTTTATGCCAAAGTAGTGGTCAGCGCGACTGGCGCTTGGGCTGACACCTTACGGATGCAAGCTAGCCAACAGACGGAGCGAACCTTTCATAAGCAAATTCGTCCGTCGCGCGGTAGCCATTTGGTGGTTAGTCAAGAGCGTCTGCCTCTGACGCAAGCCTATACCTTTTTGCATCCTGTCGATAAAAGAGCGGTGTTTGTTTTCCCTTGGGAGAACCGCTCAGTTCTGGGAACCACCGATTTGGATAATCCTCCTTTAGGTGAAGAAGAAGTTGGCATTACTAGCGCAGAGGTGGATTATCTATTAGCAGCGACCAACGATCTCTTTAATCATGCCAACCTAAGCCGAGAGGATGTCATCAGTACTTGGGCGGGCGTGCGTCCGCTGATTTCTGAAGGCGGTGATGGTAAACGCGTCAGCCCTAGTAAAGAAAAGCGCGACCATAGCGTTTGGCTCGATAATAATTTGGTCACCGTCAGTGGCGGCAAGCTGACCACCTTTCGCCTGATTGCCCTTGATGTGCTAAAGGTTTGCCAACAAGTGCTTGCGTTTGATGATGTGGATACTAAAGATCTTAGCTCGTTTAATAGCGAAGTTTTTAGCAATCAAACACCAACCAATACCAAGTTTGCTACCCTACCTGCATCGCTACAACAGCGCTTACAAGGGTTTTATGGTTTACAACTTGATGCCTTATTAGCATTAGCACATGACGATGATTTGGCTTATGTGACCGACAGCAATACTATCTGGGCGGAGATTCGCTTTGCCGCACGTTTCGAGCAAGTCATTCATTTAGATGATTTATTATTACGGCGTACGCGCTTGGGATTGATACTGCCGCATGGTGCAATGACGCCGTTGATTAGTGATAGGCTGAAGCAAATCTGCCAGCAGGAACTGGGCTGGGACGAGCAAAAATGGCAGCAAGAAGTCGATCGCTATCAAGAGTTATGGCAACGCTATTATCATTTACCAGCGGCTTAGCGCTTTTTTATAGGATATTAATAACAAGTGCTACTGGGGTGCTTACTTTGAAAATATAAGTTCCGTAGCCCCTGTCTGCGTAGGTACAGCAAGCAAGGAAAACTTATACCAGTAGCACACTATAATTATAGTATTTTTATTGAGCTATATATCTATTTCCACATAGTTAAGGATGACTATGACCCATAACCTTGATGCCCCTATTTATTTCTTAACCATCGATAATGGTACACAAAGCGTCAGGGCGCTTATCTTTGATCAATTTGGCACCGAGATTGCCAAAGCCCGCGTCCCTATCGAGCCGTACTTTTCAACTGAGCCTAATTTTGCTGAGCAGCATGCCGATTACTATTGGCAAAAATTAAGCGAGGCCTGCCAGCAATTATGGCAAACCTGCGACATTACGCCAGCGCAAATCGCTGGTGTCAGTCTCGCTACTCAGCGCTACACCATGATATGTTTGGATAAAAATAAACAGCCGCTACGCCCAGCTATTGTATGGATGGATTTGCGCCGAGGAGAGCCCCATGACATAGGCTTTCTTAATCCACTCACCAAGGTAATTGGCATGGGCGATCTAGTTAATGAAGCGCAGCAAAAAGCACGCTGTAATTGGCTCGCTCATCATGAGCCGGAGATATGGGCTAAAACAGCCTATTACGTCAATTTATCAGCGTACTTAACCTATCAGCTCATTGATGAACTTATCGACTCCTCTGGTCACGCGCTAGGCTACCTGCCTTATGATTATAAGGCGCAAGCGTGGTTTAAGCCCAATAACATCAAATGGCGACTATTTAATTGCCGATTAGAGCAAATGCCCAAACTCATGCCACCTGGGCAGCACCTTGGTCATATTACTGCTGAAGCTGCTGCCGCCACTGGTATTCTTGAAGGCACAGCAATGATTGCTGCTGCCAGCGATAAAGCCTGTGAAGCTTTGGGTTCCGCTGGACTGGCCGCCGATACCGCTTGCTTAAGCTTTGGCACTACCGCGACCATCAATACCACCTCAACAAATTATGTTGAGATACTCAAGCACATGCCCGCTTATACCGCTGCTGCACCGAATTATTATAATCACGAGTATATGATATATCGTGGTTTTTGGATGGTTAGCTGGTTTAAAGAGCAGTTTGCTCAATATGAAGAACAGTTAGCAAAAACGCAGGGTATTGATACCGAAAAGCTCCTCGATCAAGCGGTCAAAGATATTCCAGCAGGCTGTATGGGGCTAATGATGCAGCCATATTGGTCGCCTGGCGTTCGTCATCCGGGTCTTGAAGGCAAGGGCGCGCTCATTGGTTTTGGCGATGTACACACACGGGCGCACGTTTACCGTGCTATCTTAGAGGGACTGGCTTACGAGCTTAAGCTTGGTTTTGATACGATTGAGAAGCGTACGGGAAAAACTATCAAACACTTGCGCATCTCTGGTGGCGGCTCCCAAAGCGACTCCGCGATGCAGCTGACGGCAGACATCTTTGGCATGCCTGCTTATCGCCCGCATACTTATGAAGCCTCAGGATTAGGCGCTGCCATCAACTGCGCGGTGGGGCTCGGCGTTTATCCCGACCATTTAGTCGCTACTGAAGCGATGACCCATTTGGGTGATGAATTCTTGCCTATTGAGGCCAACGTTCAGCTATATAAACGCCTATATAATGAAGTTTATCTTAAGATGTATGAGCGCTTAAAACCTTTATACCAAAGCATTCAAGATATTACCGGTTACCCAGCTAAATAATATAGTCGATTCAATATAAAAGAGGTACTTTAAAAATAGCGTTATGCTGGGATAAACTTTCCTCACTTGCTGTGCACTTCGCACTCCAAAGGCTTCGCAAAATTTATCCCAGCAGCACTTTATTCTTTTTAAATTGAATCGACTGTATTAAAAGTATCGTCATTTAAGGCGGTGTGCATACGATTTAAGCCTTCTATCAATATCATTTTAGGACATGCCACATTGAGGCGCATTTTAAGATGACCCTCATCACCGTATTTGATACCCGCGCTCAGCTCAACCTTAGCATCTCTCAGCGCATCATAGAGCAATTGATCTTCTTGCGCATATGCCGAGCAATCTAGCCATATTAGATACGAAGCTTCTGGGCGCATAACCTTAATTTTAGGCAGGTGCTCCTCTAAAAACTGCAGCGTTAAATCAATATTGGCTTCGATATAAGCAAGCACCTGTTTTAACCATTCACCACCTTGCTCATAAGCGCTACGCATCGCCGTATAAGCAAATAAATTGAGCTCATGCTCGTCACTTAAGCGCTGCTGCTGGTCAATTTTACTCAGTAATGCGCTGTCTTTAGCAAATATCATCGAGCCTTTGATACCGGCAATATTAAAGGTTTTGGTCATCGAGGTCAGGCTTACTACTTTGTGCTCATAGCCTTTTGCTAAAGTCAAAAAGGGAATGAATTTGTGACTACTCAAGGTTAAATCTTGATGGATTTCATCACTCACAATCGCCACATCATGCTTTTTGCAGATGAAAAGTAACGCTTTAAGCTCATCTACTGTCCATACACGCCCGCCCGGATTATGCGGATTACACAACAAATACAGCTTAACTTTATGCTCGACAATCTTAGCTTCTATATCAGCTAAATCCAGATGATATTTACCATCTATTTCCTTTAATGCAGAAGTCACAAGCTGACGACCATTGTCCGAAATCTTGGTCATAAAAGGCGTATAAATAGGATCATTGATGAGTACTGCATCCCCTGCCTCGGTAAATACTTTCATCATCAGCACCAAACTTGGCACCACGCCCGGTGAGAAAAGGATATCTTGCTGATTGAGCCATAAACCATAACGACTGCCATGCCACTGAATAATCGCTTGATACAACGGCTCGGTCGGTACGGTATAGCCCAATATGCCATGCTGAGCTACCTGCTCAATCGCCGTTAAAATAGGCTGGGCGGTCTTAAAGTCCATATCCGCGACCCATAGCGGAATCGTATCATCGGTATAATGCCATTTAAACGACCCCGTATTACGTCTGTCTATTATTTCATCAAAGTTGTACAGCACTAGTTTTTTCCTAGAAAATGGTTTTGGCTTAATATATTCAATATAACAAAGTCGTTCTTAACTGTGCAATCAGTCAGCAAAACTATATTACAGACAACCTGCATATAAGCTTCGAAAAACCGACTCAGTAAATACGTGAATGTTATTTAATATAAAACAACTGATTACGAACTTATTAAAGAGTTATTTAGAACTCTCTACTGTCCTTTAAATTCAGCTTCCCTTCTTTCAACCATCGCCATCGCACCCTCTTTCGCATCTTCTGAATGAAACAAATGCGGCAGATAGCCATGAATATTGGCGAGAGCTGCTTTTGCGCCATTACGACTGGCATCTTGCGCTGAGGACAGTATGTAGTGGCATAATAAAATTGGACAGCTTCTAAGAGGTTATAATAACCCAAAGA
>NZ_RRYX01000065.1:0-16606 GCF_014861375.1 Psychrobacter sp. FME5
TTCTTCTTTGCCGATGCTTATGCGTCATGGCAGCGAGGAACCAACGAGAATACCAATGGCTTGATCAGAGAGTTCTTGCCTAAGGGTTGTGACTTTAGACAAGTCTCTGATAATGAGATACAGGACATTGAGAATAAACTAAACAACAGACCAAGAAAACGCTTAGGGTTTAAAACGCCCAATCAGGTGTTCTATAATATAATTTAGCGTTGCACTTGGTGTGTTAATCTAAGCATTAATAAAAGCCATCGATAATAAGGACACCATTATGGACAATTCAAAGAGCCCGCTACCAGAAGCAATGGATCATATTGAAGGTGACACCAACCTCAATGATAACAGTCAAGAAATTGATTTAGACAATCCGATGCTACACACGATTGATAACGATGACGTGATTGACAATAGCGCAGGATTTGACAACTCAGAAGTCGGTACAGATGCTACGCAAGGATTGACACCTATGCATCGCCAAAACACTGATGAAGCGCGCGTCGATGAAGTGTTGGTCGATGATAATTTAGATGACAGCGACTATCCAAATATTGTCGATATCGCTGATAGAGAGGCGGCAGAACATACTAATAACGATGATTTATAGAACAGCCGTTCGCTAGCGTCCTAATAAAAACAGACCCTAATAAAAAAAGCACGCTCAGTATAGAAGCGTGCTTTTTTATGGGGCATAAAATACTTGCTACACTGCTGATAATGGCTGATCAGTCAAGGCATCACGGTAACTGGTATAGTACGTGAGCAGCATAACTGGCATTACTAAAAACACGCCCAATCCCAAGGTCAATATAATCAGAATAGGCAATAAAAGCACACAGACTAAGCCATATACCAACATAGGTAGGATATTAGCCTTGCCTGCTGCGAAACTTTTTTTCATCGCAGCGATCGGCTCAAGGTTATGTAAGACCACCAATGCTGGCGCAAACCACAGTGCCATATAAAGCGGTATCATGAGCAGCATGGTCAACAGGTAACCAAAGAAAATACCGCCTAAAGAAATATCGTTCATCGCCCCATAACTACTGCCCATACCACCTGACATCATAGAAAAAATCATACTACCCATGGCGATAAATAGCGGAATCATACAAATAATGACACCGACTAAATACAACAAGCCCAGGATTAATAGTGGCTGCCAATGGCTTTTAAATGCTGAAAACAGATGGTCAAAACGTAGCTCAGCCCCTTGTGATTGTGCCGCCGCTCCTTTGATAATACCAGCAATAAACATAAATACGCTCGGTATGATTAGGACGTTTAATAAAGGCACGGAAGACGCAATACCAACAATGACCAAAAAGGTCACACTCATACCAAACCATAATAACGGTTGATCTTTAAACAATCCAAACGCTTTAATAATCCAGCTCATACCAGCCGCTGCATCGCACTTTCGTGGGCTTGCTAGTAACTGTGGTAATGGGCTGCCATACTCGTCAGTTGGTGGTAGGTTTGGCGGTTGACCATTGGGTTTTTGTAATGATACATGGGCATCTGAGCTATTAGAAATGGACATATTTATCCTCAAAGATAAGTTTAGGCGGCAAAAAGGCTAACAAATGTGATTAGAAAACTTTATTCCGCCATAGTTTACCTGTCAATGGATAAAATACCAACTTTATTTCATAAGTCGTATCCTACAATTATGTAGATAAAAAAATACCGAACGTTAAGTCCGGTATTTTTTTATGATTTTAAAATTCAATCAATTATGCCCAACCATCTAGCGTTCCCGCCCAGCCTTTTACCAATGGCGCACTTAATGCTTCAAGCAAGTCGATATGCGCCTCATCGAGGTTCAAGGCGGGAATATAATGATACTCTTGCCCGCCTGCACTGAGAAAGTTATCACGGTTTTCAATGGCCAGTTCTTCTAGCGTCTCTAAACAATCCGCTGAGAATGCCGGACTAATCACTTGTACTGAGCGCACACCAGACTTGCCCCAATCCTCTAATACCACGTCAGTATAAGGTTTCACCCACTCTTGTTTACCAAAGCGCGACTGGAAACTGATAATCCATTCATCGTCTTTTAAGCCAAGCGCCTGGGCGACTTGCGCTGCGGTACATTTGCAGCGCTTAGGATACGGGTCACCTTTATCGGCATAAGGCTGCGGGATACCGTGAAAGCTAAACATCAGCTTTTCAGGTTTGCCATGCTCTGCTTGAAAACGGCGAATCGAATCGGCCAACGCCTGAATATATAACGGATGGGCAAAGTAATCTTTGACTATCGTATAATTTGGCAAATTACGTTGCTTAAGCGTCCACTTGGTCAGCGCATCATAGACCGCGCCGCCAGAAGATGCGGAATACTGTGGAAACAATGGCAAGATAACAAAATGGTCAACACCTTCATCACGCAAAGTATCCATCACATCAGGCAATCCAGGATTGCCATAGCTCATCGCAGAGTGTACAGAAACCCGAAATGGGGCGACACTATCGGCCAAGCGTGGCTCTAGCATCTCAACTTGGCTGTTTAATATCTTACGAATGGGCGAATCACCTTCCCAAATACTGGCATAGGCTTTGGCCACACGCTTAGGACGACTTGGCAACACAAAAATATTAAGGATAATTGCCCATAAAAACTTGGGAATCTCAATCACTCGTGGGTCTGATAAAAACTGTTTAAGATAACGTCGCACAGCAGGCGCAGTCGGCTCATCTGGTGTACCAAGGTTAACAAGTAAGACGGCAATACGTGGGGGCAGTTCAGGTTTCATAGCAGCACTATTTTATGGTCAGGTTGTTAGAGATAGGATTATTAAGACATGATTAAAGTAACACCATGTTAGTGTAGCATTTTATCCATTGGCTACGCATTGCAAAAGTGTCTTTATACAATTTGATACGCAGTGGTGAACCATAGATTTTATCCATTATTTACTTGCTATAAAAACTAAGCTCGAAAGACTACTTTCGAAGGTTGTACTCATACGCGCATCGCCATACAATAGGCAAGCACATTGTCAAACAAAGAAACAGTGTAGACAAAAACCGTTTAAAAAAATGTCGATAAAACAGTCCGTCGACATAGTCCCCTTCTTATTTTATTGATGATTGTTGTCTTGCGAGGTAGATTTGAACGCACGCCCTGATAATACCAGTGACCAGTCCCCCACAAATAAATCTAATTCGGTGGGCATCGTTACTCCCCAGAATTTTCATTTCGCCGAGCCGTTGACCTTAGAGTGTAATCGCACTTTGCCGTCATTTGATCTGATAGTCGAAACTTACGGCACGCTGAATAGTGACAAATCAAACGCCATACTCATTTGCCACGCCCTTTCAGGCAGCCATCACGCGGCAGGCTTTCATCATGCCGATGATAAAAAGGCGGGCTGGTGGGACAATATGATTGGCCCCAACAAAGCCATCGATACCAATCGATTTTATGTGGTCTGCGTCAATAATATTGGTAGCTGTTTTGGCTCTACTGGCCCAACGACGATTAATCCAGAAAGTGTCGGCTCAGACCAGCACAATTCAGACAAAAACAATCAGGCCAACGAAGCAGCAGTTTATGGCCCTGACTTTCCACTCATCACGATTAAAGACTGGGTAAAGACCCAAGCGATGCTCTCAGACCGTCTAGGTATTGATGTTTGGCATGCCATTGTCGGTGGCTCAATGGGTGGCATGCAGGCCATGCAATGGTCAGTTGACTATCCAAATCGGTTAAAACGCTGCGTCATTATCGCCAGTACCCCTAAGCTCTCTGCCCAGAATATTGCTTTTAATGAAGTGGCGCGCCAGTCCATTCTTTCTGATCCCGACTTTAAAGACGGACGCTATTTGCAAGCGGGCACTTATCCTCGTCGCGGGCTGATATTGGCACGCATGGTTGGTCATATCACCTATTTGACCGACGATGCGATGAAAGCCAAGTTCGGTCGTGATTTAAAATCTGGCAAATTTATGTATGGCTACGATGTTGAGTTCCAAGTCGAGAGCTACCTACGCTATCAAGGCGAACGCTTTAGCGAGAACTTCGACGCCAATACTTATCTGCTCATGACCAAAGCTTTAGATTATTTTGACCCGACTCGTGATTATCCATTAAAGCCATCAATGTCATCAGAACAATCACATCCATCAGTGCCTACCGCATCATCAGCACAGCTCAAAGACTCTATTGCTGCGTCAGTCAAAGACGCTCAACAACCTGCGCAAAAAAATGAACCAAAGGACGCGGTAGCAGCCGTAGATGAGAGCGAGGATATCCATCAGCAAGAGCTAACGGCATTGAAAGCCGCCTTTGCCCATACACAATGCCAGTATTTAATCGTGTCATTTACCACAGATTGGCGTTTTGCACCGGAGCGCTCACAAGAAATCGTCGATGCACTGATGGCCACTGGTAAGCCAGTCAGCTATATCAATGTCGATGCACCGCATGGCCATGACTCATTTTTATTTGATATTCCACGTTATATGGGCGCGGTCAGAGGGTTTTTGAATGCTCCCTTTATCACGGCGAATAAGTCAAAAGATAGCCTGTCAAAAAGTAACGATCAAAACAGCAAGAAAAACAATCATCAAAGCAGTTATAAAGAATCAGGAGCGCGCTCATGAGAATGGATCATCAATTGGCCGAGCGCTGGATTGCTCCAAACTCACACGTTTTAGACTTGGGTTGTGGTAACGGTGAGCTGCTCGCCCATTTACAAAAAAATCGCGGCGTGACTGGATACGGGCTTGAGATTGACGAAGACAAAATCAACGAGGCGATCTCCAATGGCTTATCCATTGTCGAGCAAGACCTCAATGACGGCTTAGCGCGTTTCGCTGATAATAGCTTCGATACGGTGGTGATGGCGCGGGCGTTACAAGCCGTCAAATCGCCTGATGTGTTACTGCTTGATATGTTGCGAGTCGCGCGCGAGGCGGTCATCACCTTCCCTAACTTTGCGCACTGGCAAAACCGACTACATTTAGGGCTAAAGGGGCTAATGCCCGTCTCAGAAGCCTTGCCTTATGAATGGTATAACACCCCAAACATTCATCTGTGCACTTTTAAGGATTTTGAACAGCTTTGCACTGAGCATGATATTCATATTATCAGCCGTTTCGCCGTCAGTGATTCTGAAAAAGCGCATACACCACTGATGACTGCTTTGATACGGCAGGCTCCCAACCTGTTGGCAGATGTTGCCATCTATCGTGTTACTAAGCAAAAGCCATAGCAATGGCAGTAGGTATGGCTATGATCAACTCAATCTAAAAAAGATACAGTGCTATTGGCTATGCAACCATATAAACTAATAGCCACTCTACAATAAGCCGTGTTTCAACCTTAGCGCCTGTGGAACATTCAAATACCTTAACTATAGTCAGTGAAAAGTAAAATCGATACATCACGTACTGCAGGTACCGTTTTTTCTAGCTTGCTGTGCCTACGCAGACAGAGGCTACAAAAAAACTATACCCGCAGTATCGTAGCGTTTTTAAAGTATTTTAACTATACCACCAGTGCCACATTTGAATATTCCATAAATCCTAACAAAGTGTTATTATTTTCTTACCCTCTAGTAACTGTATGATTTTACTGGAGACAATAACGTATAATTGGCTATTAAATCTTGTAATTAGTATTTGAGTTTCGTAAGTTTGGGTGTTAAGCTAACAAAACAGTGTCAGCCAGACCCTAATTACGACCGTTTATCGGATCGACTAGAGTCAATATGACGCTATCATCATTGGTTACATTACTAATAATTAGGTAAGTTGGTATCGCAAGGGTCCACCTAATTGTTATCGCCGTCTAACTGTCTTTAGCGAGACAATGTTTAGCGGTACCATTCTTTTTGCTTATTAACTGCCTAATTTTGGAGCTGCTATGAAATTATTAAAAGCTGCGTTGTTTACTGCATTATTTTCTTGTGCGGGCTTAGCCAATGCTGAGTTAATATCGAACGTGCCACTTGATACCTCTCGTTTTGAGCTGATGCCGGTTAGTGAGCTGTCTGCGAGCGCTGCTCAAGGCAATCATCACGCCCAGTTTTATTTAGCCAAGCGCCTACAAAAAGGCCAAGGTATTGCTCAAAATACACCACAAGCCATCCAATGGTATACCAAAGCTGCCCAGCAAGGTGTTGCCCCTGCCCAGCTAAATCTTGCCATTATGTACTTGCGCGGCGAAGGTGTAAAACCTAACCTACAACAAGCCCGCGTTTGGTTAGAAAAAGCGGCGATGCGCGGTGATAACCGTGCCAGCTATACGCTTGCACTGTTAGATGAGAAACAAAAAAATCTGGTTGATGCCTATAAATGGTACGACTTGGCTGCTCGCGATGGCATGCTTGACGAAAAAGTGCGTAACAAAGCACGTGGCAAAATCGGCCAGTTGGCATTGAACTTATCAAGCTCAGACATTGCTAGCGCTCGCAGCAAAGCAGATACTTGGTTTCAAAGTAAGTAAGCTTTTAATAGTTTAGAGCATAATAAAAAAATCCAGCTTATTAGCTGGGTTTTTTGTTTTTCATCATTGTTCTACGCTATATTGTTTCGATAAACGTATCGATAAATCTGCAAAAACCCCATCAAATTTGCTACACTACGCGCGCATTTGGTTAATTCCACAACTGCACCAATGTTATAACCCTTTCTAAACTAACAAAGTCTAACCCGAGTGATTACGATATAAGGAAACCGAGCGCAGATAGTATCCAAAGTACATCAAGCGAGGATGACACAATAGCGTATTGATATGGGTTTGACTGTCCACCCAATGCACTAGGTTTGCGACCTAGCCAGCAGGAGAAAAACATGAGTACCTCACAAGCTACTAACGTAAAAGCACCAACCCATGCGACCGAATACGATAGCGTCACCAACAACATCGTCGTTGCTGCCCTTTATAAATTCACCCGCTTTGCTGATTTCGAGCAATACCGCGAGCCAATTTTAAACACCATGCTCGATAACGAAGTTAAAGGCACATTATTGATTGCTGCTGAAGGTATTAACGGAACGATTTCTGGCACACGCCAAGGAATTGATAACGTCCTTGATTATCTGCGTAGTATCGAAGCGATTGGCAGCTTTACCTTTAAAGAGTCTTATACCGATGCCCAGCCTTTTTATCGCACCAAAGTGAAGCTCAAAAAAGAAATCGTCACTATGGGCGTAGAAGACATCGACCCATTACAATCGGTCGGACGTTACGTTAAACCAAGCGAGTGGAATGCGCTTATCTCAGACCCTAATGTTATCCTTATCGATACGCGTAACGACTACGAAGTACAAATCGGTACGTTCCAAAATGCGGTCAACCCAAATACCGAAACGTTCCGCGAATTTCCAGAATACGTCGCCAAAGAGATGGATCCAAGCAAACATAAAAAAGTTGCGATGTTCTGCACCGGTGGTATCCGCTGTGAAAAATCCACAGCATTTATGCGCGAACAAGGCTTTGAAGAGGTCTACCATTTAGAAGGTGGTATCTTAAAATATCTAGAAGAAATCCCTGCCAATGAGTCTATGTGGCAAGGCGATTGCTTTGTCTTTGACAACCGTGTATCAGTCAATCATAACCTAGAAAAAGGCAACTATGAGCAATGTTTTGCTTGTCGTATGCCAATTACTGTCGATGAGATGCAAAGCTCTGCCTATATCAAAGGCGAATCATGCCCGCACTGTATCGATAAAGCCACCGATGAGCAAAAAGCCCGTTTCCGTGAGCGTGAGCATCAGATGCAGCTGGCCAAAAAACGTGGCGAAGCTCATATCGGTAGCGACGTCATCGATGTGATTGAAAAACGTAAAGCAGCTAAAACAGAAGCTCGCCTGCAAGCAGAAGCTGCCAATAAAGCCAAAGCAAAATAAAACGACGCCGAAAAAAGCCATAAAGAAGCCCCAATCAAATTGATCGGGGCTTTTCTTATTTTTACTTTCTTCTAAAACGTGTACTTAATAAAACTTATACCATTCACAAAAATTAGAGTGGCAAGAAAAACGCGTGTAAGTACTACCTCTTGTAGACTAAACAAGTTTGACACAGCCAATCTTACCTTTTGGGTTTGGTATTAGCTACCACGGTAAGTGCTGTAGCCGTATGCTGACAAGGTAATTGGCACATGATAATGCTTGTCGCCTTCGATATTAAAATTCACTTCAACATAAGGGTAAAAAGACTCTAAGCTTTGATTACGAAAATAAGGTGTCGTCTCAAATATTAACTTATACGTACCATCGTGATCGACATTGCCACTATTTGGTAAAAAGTTATTAATACGGCCATTGTCGTCGGTCGTTTTAGTACTAAGTAATTTCCAGGCGCCATCATCTTGCATCATAAGTTTTACATCGACATTTGGTGCAGGCTTGCCTGTACTAATATCTAGGATATGACTCGATAACTGATATTTATCTTGGTCACCAGCCGCAAAACTTGCTGTCGCACTCATAGCCAGCACGCCACCTAATGCAGCAGCTTTTATCATCGTTGTTTTCATAAAAACCCTTATATAACGTTTCATTTATTTATACTAATTTGGTTCTATTTATCATGCTAGGCGTCTATTAGATAGTTGCCTCACTACTTCACTTCATATCATAACGAAGAAGCAATTAACTTTGTGTCTGAGCAATATGTTCGTTTAGTATAAGTTGTCATACAGATATCATTGTAAAGAAAATGTTAATTTATATAATAAAGTTTTATAGGCTGTGGTGATTGTGCTAATCAATACCCGTTAGACGAAAACAGTTGAACAAAGAATAACCGACAAAAAAATAGCAGACAATTATTTCAATTGCCTGCTATCGATATACGAGCGTTTAATTTTAGATCTACCTGCTATTTAAATATCCGTGTTATCTAAATATAAGTGCTACTTAGAACAAAATACGCACGCGAATGGTTTCTTCGACGTCTTTTAACTGATCTAAAGCCGCTGTTGAATCGTTATAATCAACATCCATCACCAGATAACCCACATCACCTTCAGTCATTAGGCTCTGCGCTAAAATGTTGATATGTGCTTCAGCAAATAAGCGGTTAATCTGTGACAGTACGCCTGGGACGTTTTTGTGGATATGTAACAGACGATGCGAGCCTTCTTTGAACGGCAGAGAAACTTCTGGGAAGTTCACAGCTGTCGCCGTGTCGCCTTGATCAGAATATCTGACGAACTTATCTGCGACTTCTAGACCGATATTGGCCTGTGCTTCTTGCGTTGAGCCACCAATATGCGGGGTCAAGATGACATTATCAAACTTACGCAGTGGGGATTCAAACTCTTGATCAGCAGATTTTGGCTCTTTTGGGAACACATCAATCGCCGCGCCCAATACTTTGCCAGACTCAAGTACAGCCGCAAGGTCATCAATCTCAACACACGTACCACGAGCAGCGTTGATAAAGTAGCTGCCATCTTTCATATGCGCGAACTGCTCAGCTTTCATCATATAGCGCGTGCTTGGGACATCAGGCACATGCAAGGTGACGATATCAGCAGTCGATAGTAGCTCTTCTAAGCTACTGACCTGTACGGCGTTGCCAAGTGGTAATTTGGTCACTACATCATGATAAATGACTTTCATACCGAAACTTTCTGCCAATACAGACAGTTGCGAGCCGATAGAACCGTAACCGACGATACCGATGGTTTTGCCGCGCACTTCATGAGAATTGGTCGCCGATTTGCCCCAGCCGCCGCGATGTACCGTTGCATTCTTTTCAGGAATACCGCGGTATAGCATAATGGCTTCCGCCAATACCAATTCAGCCACCGAACGTGTGTTCGAAAATGGCGCGTTAAAGACGGGAATACCCAAATCACGTGCCGCGTCCAAATCTACTTGGTTGGTACCGATACAAAAGCAGCCAATACCGATCAACTTGTTTGCATGCTCAAGTACTTCACGGGTCAACTGGGTGCGCGAGCGAACACCAATGAAGTGGGCATCTTTAATTTTTTCGATCAGCTCATCTTGATCTAGAGCGTGACTGATATTCTCAATATTATGATAACCAGCGCCTTCTAATACTTTTAAAGCATTGTCGTGTAGACCTTCAAGCAATAAAAACCGGATTTTGTCTTTTTGGAGTGATAACGCCATATGAGAACTGTCCTATAATTGTCTTATAAAATTATCTAAGCGATAACTTATGATGGATGAAACGAAAACAGTTTGGATATCTTACACAAAATCGGGCGGCGATGTTAGCAGATTAGATGAATTATTGGTTATCAAGCCTGAAAACTTTTTATGCTATAGTGAATCAGTTTATCTAAACGTTATATAATAGATTCATTTTAAAAACGACACAGTGTTATTGGCTATCATTTTTTTGCAATCGCTGGCAAGCCTGCGAACGGCAAACAAGAGAAATTATAGCAATAGCACGTTACTTTTTACTTTACTAAATTTAATTTACTAAAGTCGTATCGCTTTTATTTTGAACTGACCGCGACTATTTGTGAAGCTTCAACTTGTGAAGGTTCAACACGCCCTATATAAACATACTTATGTACACCTAGATATATCAATTTAGCGATATAATAATCCTTTTTATGCATAGCACTTACGTTTATACCGAGATTTGACCATGACTTCTTTATCTAGCCAAAGCACATCCGACACCCCTACTGCTGCCGTTCAAAACATTTTAAGCACTCTGCTAAATACTCATCAGTTTGACGCCAACCAAATCAAAACCGATAGCGAAAGCTTAGAACATTGGGGCAAAGACTGGACTAAGCACTTTGCCCCTAATGCTGCGGCCATCGTTTTTCCAAAGACCACCGAGCAAGTACAAGCCATCGTCCTACTTGCCAACGAGCACAATGTCGTACTAACGCCAAGTGGTGGTCGTACGGGATTGTCTGCGGGTGCAGTGGCAGCCAATGGCGAGATTGTGGTCAGTATGGATAAGATGAACCATATTGGTCAGTTCTATCCTGCCGATCGTATGGTTGAAATTGAAGCAGGCGTCGTCACTCAACAACTACAACAATTTGCCGAATCAAAAGACCTCTATTATCCTGTTGATTTTGCCTCAGCAGGCTCTAGTCAAATCGGCGGCAATATTGGTACCAATGCTGGTGGTATTAAAGTCATTCGTTATGGCATGACCCGTCAATGGATTATGGGGCTGACCGTGGTCACGGGTAAAGGCGACATCTTGCAGCTCAATCGCGGGATGATAAAAAATGCCACGGGTTATGATTTGCGTCAACTCTTTATTGGTAGTGAAGGCACGCTTGGTTTGGTCACCCACGCCCAAATCAAGCTTGAGCGTCAGCCACAAGACTTAAACGTCATGGTGCTCGGCATGGACAACTTTAATGATGTGATGAATGTCTTGTCTGCCTTCCAAGCGAAGATTGATTTAACCGCTTTTGAATTCTTTGATGATGTGGCGATTGATAAACTGATGGCACACGGTCAAGTACAAGAACCGTTTGAATCGCGTACCAAGTTTTATACGCTGTTAGAGTTTGAAGCGCCATACGAGCCAATCATGGATAAAGCCATGGCCATATTTGAGCATTGTATGGAGCAAGGTTGGGTCGTCGATGGAGTCATGAGTCAAAGTATTGCACAGGCTGAAGAGCTGTGGAAACTGCGCGAATATATTTCTGAGACCATCTCGGTATTTACCCCTTATAAAAACGATGTTTCGGTACTCATCAGTTATGTTCCTGAATTTATCGCTGAGATTGATCATATCGTCAGCAGCAATTATCCTGACTTTGAGGTGTGCTGGTTCGGTCACATCGGTGATGGTAATTTGCATCTTAATATCTTAAAACCTGAAAATATGAGCAAAGATGATTTCTTTGCCGAGTGTCAAATCGTCAATAAGCATGTGTTTGAGACGGTACAAAAATATGGCGGCTCGGTATCTGCAGAACATGGCGTGGGGATGACTAAAAAGCCGTATCTAAACTATAGCCGTAGCGAGGCTGAGATTGACTATCTGCGTGAGGTCAAAAAAGTCTTTGACCCCAATAATATTATGAATCGTGGTAAAATTTTTGATATGTGATGTATTGATATAGTTGATTCACTTTAGAACCGATACAAGTGCTACTGGAGTAAATTTTTCGCAGCCTCTGTCACGCTTGCGAACAGCAAGCAAGAAAAATTTATAACAGTAGCACGTGGCTACCTGTGTATCGATCAGTGTATCGATTTTATATGGAACTGCCTATACTGCTTTTCACTACTACCAACAAAAAAGACGCTAAACTGAGCATGTTAGCGTCTTTTTTGTTACTCGTCTTATGAACTTTACGATTTTTTAACTTATAAATATAGCAATATAAGCGCCAGTATAAGTAGCACGCTCAGAAAACCTTGAACGATTAAAAAGGCTTGATGCGGCGCGGCGATATGACGAAACATATTACCCAGTGCATTATAAGTAATGCCTGCTGCTCTGACATGTGGCGGACTATCAAAAGCTTTGATGATTTGTAAAAACTGCTCGGTACGATCTGGCACCCAACCATGCGGTGCAAACGGCAAAAACGGTGACAACTGTGCGGCTTGGCTTTTGGTGGCAGGTGACCATAACCAACGCTCCAAAAACAGTAGACGCATGCGCCAATCATCAAAGCTGCGATGCTCTATCGCTTGCAACAATAACATCTCGACATTCTTATGACGGTTATCGGTAAAGATACGCTGTTTTAAGGCAAATACATGCGCCTTTTCGCCTTCGATACATTGCAAAAAGTGACCATTACCATAACATAAAGTACCTGTAATGCCATGCTGCTGATTATAATTACGCGCGTGGCACTCTACCTCCTCAAATATAGAGGTGTTTAAGCGTGAGGTCATGGTCAGAGTGCTGACATACACCAATTGCACGATAGCTGAATCCCCTATTTCGTCCCACGTACTGACTTTATTGGTATGATCTAAAGGCATCATAAAACAATCCTAAAAAGCCGCTGCAATACGACTAAAAAATAAGCAACAGATGTCTAAATCAACAAGAGGTACGGCAAGCAACTCACAAAAACATAGCAAATATTTACCGCGATAGACTGTTATTGGTTATGCAGCTTGCTATCATAACTAGCCAATTTCACAATAATAAACGCGTTAATATAAGCGCTTTGAAAACCACTTCAGCAACACTAAAATAGATAGGTAAAATACGCTAAAATATAACCATAAGCGATTGTAAATACAACAATAAATTATTGTAGCGGTAATATTTTATGATTGAAACTTCTTTATCGCCTTTGTTACACAAAAGCTTGGCCGTTTGCATGCTATCACACCACCATATTCGCTCTTACTAAAACCAGTAAAGCATCAAAACAGGAATATTATGAGTAAAATAGAAAAGATAGACGACTTTCATCTAACGATTGCTGAAATTAAGAAAAAAGACTATTTGCAACTAAAGGAACTGATGGACCGTGTCTATGTAAACTTAGGCGGCGCATGGTCAAAGACCACCATTCATACTTTGATTGATGCCTTTCCTGAAGGTCAGATTGCATTATTTGACCATGATAGGTTAATCGGCATCGTCCTTTCTATGCGCGTTGATTATGCTAAGTTTTCTAACCCGCACACCTATGATGATTTGATTGGGCATAAAGAGATTATCAGAGACAACCCCGAAGGCGATGCTATTTATGGTCTCGATGCCTTAATTGACCCTGAATATCGCGGCTATCGTTTAGGCCGCAGGCTTTATGACGCTCGTAAAGAGCTGTGCCGCCAGTTAAACTTCCGCGCGATTTTGGCCGGTGGTCGTATTCCCAATTATCATAACCACCAAGACCTCACGCCTGGTGATTATATCGATGCGGTTGCCGCTCGTGAAATTCATGACTCTGCGTTGTCTTTCCAATTATCGAATGGCTTTATCGTCAAGCGTATTTTGACCGCCTACTTACCAGATGACGCTCAATCTAAAGGCTTTGCCACTTTACTTGAGTGGGCGAACATTTATTATGAGCCACAAGATTACAAACCAAACACTCGAAAGTCTGAGGTGCGCATTGGGGGTATTCAATGGCAAATGCGTGAAGTCGAGTCGCCTGAAGAATTGCTCCAGCAGGTCGAATTCTTTGTCGATATTATGGCCGATTACAACTCAGACTTTGCTTGTTTGCCCGAGTTTTTTAACGCACCATTGATGGGTCTGTGCGAATCGACGGATCAAAACATCGCTATTCGATTTTTGGCAGGTTATACCGAATGGTTCAAAAACGAGATTTCACACTTAGCCGTCAGCTATAATGTCAACGTCATCACTGGCTCTATGCCCCTGCTTGATGAAAATGACACCTTATATAATGTCAGTTACCTCTGTCGCCGCGACGGCACGGTAGAAGAACAGCGCAAAATCCATATTACCCCACATGAGCGTAGCGCTTGGGTAATCGAAGGCGGTGATGAAGTCAAAGTATTCGATACTGATGCCGGCCGAATTGGTATCTTGGTTTGCTATGACGTTGAATTCCCAGAGCTTGCCCGCTTGATGGCGCTTGATGATATGGATATTTTATTCGTACCATTTTGGACCGATACCCAAAACGGCTATCTGCGTGTGCGTCACTGTGCCCAAGCACGAGCGATTGAAAACGAATGTTACGTGATGATTTGTGGCTCGGTTGGTAACTTACCGCAAGTCGAAAGCTTAGATATTCAGTATGCGCAGTCGTCTATTTTCTCACCGTCAGATTTTGCCTTCCCGCACGATGCGATTATGGCAGAAACGACGGCCAACACCGAAATGGTGTTCTTCTCTGATTTAAATTTAGACAAGCTTATCCACGTACGCAACGAAGGCTCGGTACACAATTTGATTGACCGCCGTGACGATCTGTTTAGCTTAAAATGGAAAAAGAAAGCCAAAATTTCAGCAAGTAAATTGACCGATGAAGAGCGCCGTGAAAACTCAGGCAGCGTCCTTATCGGCAACCCATTACAAGACCGCGCACAAAAGCCTTAAGTTGCTACGAGCAAAGATGGGATGAGACTTAAAATTCGTTACTAAAACACTTTAATCATACGGCTGACTATTCAGCCGTTTATTTTTATCTATTAAAAGCTATCCAGCAAAAAAGCAGCCACTATGACGACTGATATTAAAAAGATAAAAGAAAACCCTAAAGAAAATCCTAAAGAAAATCCTAAAAAGACCCCGCAGCAAAAAGCGCTGTCGATAATAAAAACGGTATTATTATATGGTCTAATATTTGCCGTGATTTATACGGCCATTAATTGGTGGCGACAACCAGTCATGCCAGCCAATCCGCAGTTGCAACTAACCGACTATCAAGGGCAAACTGTTGACTTAGCAGCGATGGGCCACGATAAACCAACGCTGGTCTATTTTTGGGGTACTTGGTGTCCTGTATGTAGCGTCACCTCGCCGACGATAAACAAACTTGCCACGGCAAATAATTATCCTGTGGTCACTATTGCGATTAAATCAGGCTCAAATCAAGAGTTGCATAGCTATCTTGATGAGCATAGCTATAGTTTTACGACAGTTAATGATCAAGAAGGAGTCATTTTTGATGACTGGCAAGGACAAGTTACGCCATCGTATGTGATATTAAAAGACGGTGAGATGGCACAAGGATTGACCGGTATTCAGCCACTTTGGTCGCTTAAATTGCGACTGTGGTTGTCGTCTGTTTTTTAATTTCTAGCTTAAAAAGTCAGCTTAACAATGCTTATGGTATTTTTGATTTAATTTATATAGTCAGTTGAAAAAACTGTTATAGTCAGTGAAACGTAAAATCGATAAATCACGTACTGCAGGCACCGTTTTTTCTTGCTTGCTGTGCCTACGCAGACAGAGGCTACAAAAAAACTATACCAGCAGTATCGTAGCGTTTTTAAAGTGTTTTAACTATATATAGATCAAATACGCTACTGGTATAAATTTTACTTGCGTGCTGTTATCACAGAGGCTGCGCAAAATTCATACCAGTAGCGACATGACATTTTTAGAGTGTTTTTTAGAGTGTATCGACTATACTTTTCCACTTCAAATTAAATAAGTAATAGAAAATCCAAGCCCATTAACTAACAAACATTTGTTATAGTAAACTTTCATTTAATCTTAATAATGGACTTGGAGTTTGAAAAATGAACTGGAAGAGTACTGGTGTCACAATAGTTACGGCTACGTTAATCAGCATTTTAAGCATGACTTCAGCAAATGCCGAGCTTAAGGATTATTATAATGAATGCATGAGCAAATATGAAACGATAAATAATTCGAGACTTTATGAATGTGCTGGATATGCCGATCCAAAATATAAAAGTGCCATGAATAAGGCTTACAATAAAATCTACAAATCTCTCAAAGCTAATGGACGAAACGCTACTGATGCCGATAGTTTTGAAAAATCACAACTCGGTTGGCTAGACTATCGTAATCAGCAGTGTGGTTTAGAGGGCATGTATATTGGTAGTCCAGCACACCCGCTTTGTTTAGCATCTAAAAATAAAGCGCGCGCTGAAGAGTTAATAGATTTCTCAGAAAATTTCTAGGGGCTGTATAGAATTCAAATCAGCGGCAGCCAGATAAAGACACAAGCGAGAATTACGGCAGCCTCATAGCTGGCTTTAAGCTTATCAT
>NZ_RRYX01000066.1:0-15998 GCF_014861375.1 Psychrobacter sp. FME5
TTCTTTGGGTTATTATAACCTCTTAGAAGCTGTCCAATTTTATTATGCCACTACAGTGAAAGCATTGTTAGAGCGTCTGTCACAAGCCTTGTTATTAGCATGATTAGCTCGGTAACCTCGAAGGCTTTTATTGCGTCTGATCTCTCTTGATATGGTGCTAGGACTTCTTCCTAATGTGTCAGCTATAAATTTAATACTATGTTCTGCCCCTATAAGGGCATAAATCTGGTATCGTTCCCCTAGGCTTAGATGTGTATAGTTCATGGTTGCAATCTCACTTTGGTCGGTGGATAAAAACTTTGATGCTAGCGCATCTAGGTCTTTTTTTCACCTCACATTTGGTATTGCACTTCATGTGTTAATCTAAGTATTTTTAGTGACCAAAATATTATAAATATACTCAGTAAAATACTTAAATGTATGCTAAATGTCATTAGTAAGGAAATCGTTAATCTCTTGCCATATATGGCTTTGTAGGTTACTGCACATTAATATATAATAATGAAGTTTGGTGGTTCTAGCCTGTCACGCCGGGGGTCGCGGGTTCGAGTCCCGTCCGCTGCGCCATATTTAAAACGAATTTAAACTTTCGAGTTTAAACAAGTTTCGCCTCAAACATAACTTTGTTTGAGGTTTTTTTGTGTCTGAAAATTTCTTTAAAACCTTTACGAGTTTGACATGACTAATCGTACTTTTTGGGTTTGGTATAAGTTTGCATGAATAGAGTCCACCTTTTGACAAGTAGCATCAATCTATAGAAGCACAGCAAATATGAACAGCTGGAAACACCGCGCTGAATGTTGAGCCCTGACCCTCTGACGATTCAATTTGCAAAACCGTATCATATTGATAGAGAACATGCTTCACAATTGCCAGCCCCAATCCTGTACCGCCTGTCTCACGACTGCGCCCACTATCCACTCGATAAAAACGTTCGGTCAAACGTGCGACATGCTGCGGAGCAATACCAAGACCATCGTCTGTGACTGAAAACTGACACCCTGCTGACGTCTTGGTCCAGCTGATAACAATATTGCCCTCTTTCGGCGTATATTTTATGGCGTTAATGACCAGATTAGATAATGCACTATTTAAATACATCTCCGAACCATAGAGACCGTCATAAGTGTCTATCTGTAAATGAATGCTGTGTTCATATTCTTGATTATAAGCCTGCGCATCATCATAAACGTGAGTCAGCAGCTTGGTCATATCAATATAATGCAGCTCATGCGTCTCTTCGATCTCGATACGAGACAGCAGCAATAAATCATTCACCACTCTATTCATGCGAGCCGTCTGCTGAGTCATGAGCTCAAAGCCGCGTTGCCACTGCGGTGGCATATCTGGCTGATCTGAGAAGTTTTCCAGATAGCCCATCAGTACGGTCAAAGGCGTTCGTAGCTCATGAGAGACATTTGCCACAAAGTCACGGCGCATTTGCTCTAAATGTTGTAAGCGGGTCACGTCATAAATAATCAGTAGCTTTTCGTCACCAAAAGGTGTCAGCTCACACTTCAAATAACGGTTAGAATCTTGCCACGACACTAGGTGGACACCATCATTAGGTGTCACCTTGGACTCATAGTATTGTCTAAATTCAGGAACATCAATAAAATCAAAAATGCTTTTGCCATGATGTGACGACTGTAATAATAATAGGTCCTCTGCTGCCTGATTCCACCATTCCAGACCGTCATCGTCATTGAGCAAAATCACCGCATCTCGTAGGGCGCGTAAGGCACTTCTAATTTTCTTAAGTTGATCGGTAGTACTTTGCTGAGAAGATTGCTGTTGGCTGCTTTGCTGGTTATTTTCCCCAAGGGTTATCATATCCATCTATTATCCTTATCGCTATCTGCTACGTTTCACTTGATATAGTCAGTGAAAAAAATCGATACATCACTTACTGCAGGTATAGTAGCGGTTTTAAAGTATTTCAACTATATGCCAATTTTTAAATACCCTTAAAACTACTCTGCTAGATTAGACAAGCGATAACCAGTACCGCGAACGGTTTGGATCAATGTATGACAGTCATAAGGTTTTAATAACTTACGTAAACGCCTGATATGCACATCAATGGTGCGATCTTCAATATAAACGTTACCGCCCCAAACCTGATCGAGCAGTTGTGCACGCGTATAGGCACGTTCAGGATGGCTCATCAAAAACGCCAATAATCGATATTCTGTTGGACCGATATCAATGACCTTTTCATTAGCTATAACGCGCTGGCTTTTAGGGTCTAAGCTAAGCTTGCCTATTTCGATAGGTTTATCAGCACTCAACGCACTACTACGGCGTAACACCGCCTTGATTCTTGAAATTAATTCACGGGTTGAAAAAGGTTTTGTCATATAATCATCAGCGCCAGCATCAAGGCCGTGAACCTTACTATCCTCTTCACTTTTGGCCGTCAGCATAATAACCGGTATCTCAGCAAGCATCTCATCACTTTTTAGCATGCGGCAAAAATCAATGCCACTTTTATCTCCTGGTAACATCCAATCTAGCAAAATCAGCGCAGGACGGTGATCAACAACTTGCTGATGCGCCTCTTTGATGTCAGCCGCTTGTAAACCTGCAAAGCCTGCCATCTCTAGCGTCATCATAACCATTTCACGAATCGCAGGCTCATCTTCAACAATCAAAATCTGCTTATTCTGCATACCCCAGCCTTGTTGTTTTAAATACAAAGAAATAGGAAATAAAAAGGCACTAAGCACTTGCCAGCGTCTACTTATTAAACACGGTAATTATGACAGTTTGATGACATTAATCCTATTGCCTAAAGAGCTCTAACTAAACTCTCTAACTATAACTTCTCTTTTACCTTTAATAGGTAGTTTTTTAAATATGGTGGAGTCGTTTTAAAAACGATACCGCGCTATGGCTATAATTTTTTTATAAAAATACCTTATTTCATCAAACTGTCATATTTGCTCGGCACAATGTGCTCACTGACCACCAAGCATCATTGCAGCGAAATATTTTAGTAAAACCATATCCAGAAACATCGACATTGTTATTTATAAATACCCAATACTTAAATGTGATTACTTTTTAGGAGAAATAATGCGTTATTCATTCATAGCAGTCGCAATCGCTAGCACGTTGGCATTAGCCGCTTGTAATCAAACGACCAGTAACAACAAGAGCGATAAAACCAACGAATCTGCCACAGCAGCGCCTTCAACCACGTCTACTAGCAGCGACGCTAATGCTAGCTCAGCTGAAAACATATCCATGAATATTACTGGTGCTGGTGCTTCTTTTCCGCAGCCTATCTATGCTAAGTGGTCAGATGCCTACCATAAAGCCACCGGTGGTCAAGTGAATTATCAGTCTATTGGCTCATCTGGCGGTATCAAACAAATCGTTGCGAAAACCGTAGATTTTGGGGCGTCTGATGCACCAATGACACCAGAAGAGTTAAATGAGGCTGGTTTGATTCAATTCCCAACTGTGATTGGTGGCGTAGTGCCTATCGTTAACATCGACGGCATTAAGCCCGGTCAGTTAAAGCTCGACGGCAAAATGCTCGCTGAGATCTATCTTGGCAAAATCAGCAAATGGAATGATCCTGCCATCGCTGCTATGAACCCAGATTTAACGCTTCCTGATGCGGCCATTACCACGGTATTTCGCTCAGACGGTTCTGGTACGACGTTTAACTTCACTGACTATTTGGCAAAGGTATCAAACGATTGGCAAGATAGTGTGGGTGTCGATAAGACCGTTAAATGGCCAACCTCAGCAACTGGTGCAGGCGGTAAAGGCAATGAGGGTGTATCGAGCTACGTCACGCGTATGAAAAATTCAATCGGCTATGTTGAATATGCTTATGCGACACAAAACGGTATGTCTCACGTCGCCCTGAAAAACGCCGCTGGCAATGTGGTACAGCCTTCTGCCAAAACCTTTGCTGCCGCAGGCGACATCGATTGGTCACAGCAAGAAGGGTTTTACAAAGTCATCACCAACTCTGAAACCGCACAAGCATGGCCAATCGCCGCTGCTACTTTTATCTTAGTCCATAAGCAGCCGCAAGATGCCAAACAAGTCGCTGGCGTATTAAAGTTCTTTGACTGGGCTTATGCCCAAGGTGACGACGATGCAATGGCGCTTGATTATGTACCGTTTCCTGATACTGCCGTAGCCTTATTTAAAGCAAAATGGAACGAAGTGGTCGATAGCGAAGGTCAGCCTATTTATCGTCAAAACTAGATGAATAATTAAGACCGTTATTATTTCATTTATCCCCCAGTCCTAAAACAAGCGTATCAGATTATCGAGGCTTTTATGGTAGACCTAACCCGTCAATTGGCAAAACAAAAACGCTACGACGTCCTCTTTGTAAACACCACTAAAGCATTTGCAATTTTGGTTCTATTATCGCTTGGCGGTATTTTGCTCTCCTTAATCGTAGGCGCTTGGCCGAGTATCACTGAGTTCGGACTGGGCTTTTATACTAGCAATAACTGGGATACGGTCAATGATAAATACGGTGCACTCGCACCCATTTATGGGACGCTGGTCACCTCCCTTATCGCTATCTGTATTGCCGTTCCAGTCAGCTTCGGTATCGCTATCTTTTTAACTGAGCTATGCCCTACCTTTTTAAAGAAGCCGTTGGGAATTGCTATTGAGCTGTTGGCAGGAATCCCGTCTATCATTTATGGGATGTGGGGATTGTTTGTGTTTGCGCCTTATTTTAGCGAGCATATTCAGCCATGGCTCATTGAAAACATCGGTACGCTGCCGATTATCGGTAAGGTATTTACTGGCGCACCAATGGGCCTTGGCATGTTTACCGCCTCGTTGGTGCTGGCGATTATGATCATTCCGTTTATTGCCGCCACGATGCGTGATGTATTTTCTGTGGTCCCCGATCTATTAAAAGAATCCGCCTACGGCATGGGTGCGACGACGTGGGAAGTGATGTTCAAAATTATACTGCCTTATACCAAAGCTGGCGTAGTTGGCGGGGTGATTTTGGGTCTTGGACGGGCTTTGGGCGAGACGATGGCAGTGACTTTCTTGATTGGCAACGCCTTTAATATCAGCCCAAGTCTGTTTACCTCTGGTGTGACGATTACCTCGGCACTCGCTAATGAATTTGCCGAAGCATCCAGTGAATTGCACTTAGCGTCATTACTACATTTGGGCTTAATCTTGTTTGTGATTACCTTTATTGTTTTGTCTATATCTAAGCTAATGCTCATGCGTATTGACCAAAAAGCCGGTCATTAAGTAGCGTTAGCGCGCTGTTATGAAGTAATTATTTTGACCAACCACTTGATCCAACCCTTCGACCAAAAAAGGACAAACGCCTGATGACTTTAGCGACTGTCACGACTGATACGGCCCCAACTAGCCAGCCTGATTTACGCTTTGAGGACCGCTATAACAAGCATCTGTATCATAAGCGTCGCCTTATCAATAGATTGGGACTTGGTTTTGCCATATCAGCGATTGCCTTTGGTTTGTTTTGGCTGGTTTGGATTCTGATGACGCTGTTGATTGAAGGTTTTCAAGGTTTAATCGAGATGCCAGTATTTATGGCCGATACACCGCCGCCCATGAGTGATGGTGGATTACGTAACGCCATTATTGGTTCAGCGATGTTAGCACTATCAGGATTGGCAATTGGTACACCGATAGGAATGATGGCAGGTATTTATTTAGCGGAGTTTTCGCATGGCAGCTTACTTGGCAAAGTCACCCGATTTTTAAACGACATTTTACTGTCTGCGCCATCCATCGTTATTGGTCTGTTTGTATATGCGTTAATGGTTAAAGGTCAAAGTTTCTCAGGTTGGGCCGGTGCAGTCGCCCTAGCCTTGATTGTCATTCCGATTGTCGTCCGTACCACGGAGAACATGCTCAATCTTGTGCCTAATACATTACGTGAAGCGGCCTATGCCCTCGGCACGCCAAAATGGAAGTTGATAACTACCGTCACGCTCAAAGCCGCCAAAGCAGGGCTGACCACAGGTGTACTGCTAGCGTTTGCCCGTATTACTGGCGAAACCGCGCCCTTACTATTTACCGCATTAAACAATCAATACTTTAGTACCGACATGAGCGGGCCAATGGCGAACTTGCCAAATACCATTTATCAGTTTGCCATGAGCCCTTATGACAACTGGCATGCACTGGCTTGGGCGGCAGCTTTACTGATTACCGCTACCGTATTACTGGTCAATATTATCGCGCGCTTTGTCGGTGGTAAAGATTATGGCAGATAGATCATGTCATTGAACCGCACGATAACTCACATATTAACTTAACTGGATTTAAAATAATTGGATATGATTATGACGGATGTTTTAAAGAGAAAAGCGCTTAAGCCAACCCATAAAAACACCATTAAACACCGCTTATTTGATGAATCAATGGCTAATAATAAACAACAACAGCCAGACAGTGCTTTTTTGACCCAGCAAACGGTGGCAGATATCCCTCAGAATATGCCTGCTGCCAAAATAACCATTCGAGATTTAAATTTTTATTATGGTAATTTTAAAGCCCTAAAAAACATCAACATCGATATACCAGAAAAAAAGGTAACCGCTTTTATCGGTCCGTCGGGCTGCGGTAAGTCAACCCTATTGCGTACATTTAACCGTATGTATGATTTGTATCCGAGCATGCATGCTGAAGGTCAAATAACCCTTGATGGCAATAATATTTTGGCAAAGGAGATGGACGTTAATTTACTGCGCGCGCGGGTGGGTATGGTCTTTCAAAAACCCACACCGTTTCCGATGTCCATCTATGACAATGTGGCGTTTGGCGTGCGTCTATACGAAAAGCTGAGCAAAGCTGAGATGGATAATCGTGTCGAATGGGCGCTCAAAAAGGCGGCGTTATGGCCTGAAGTAAAAGACAAACTTCGTGCATCAGGACTGTCGTTATCCGGTGGTCAACAACAACGGCTGTGTATCGCTCGCGGGGTGGCAACAAAACCTGAAGTATTGTTATTAGATGAGCCAACCTCAGCGCTTGATCCGCTCTCTACAGGAGCAATTGAAGATCTGATTACCGACTTAAAGAATGACTATACGATTGCTATCGTAACCCACAACATGCAGCAAGCGGCGCGCGTCTCTGACTATACCGCTTATATGTATTTGGGTGACATGGTAGAGATGGGTGAAACCGATCAGATATTTACCAACCCCTCGCAAAAGGCGACTGAAGATTATATTACCGGTCGTTATGGTTGAGGCAGTGTTGAGTGATAGGCGTGCTTGATAACTACGACTCGATAATTACGACTTGATAATTACGAACAGTCATTGATAGCTATTGGTGGTCATTGATAGTTATTAATATTTTTTATCATTAACAGCAAGACCATTGAGGGAACGACGATGCTGATTACGCAAAAGCATTTATCAAAGAGTTTTGATAATGAGCTACATGAGGTTGTTGATTTGTTTATGCAAATGGGACGCATGGCAGCAGAGCAAGTCATGGTCGCAACCCGTGCTTTGATAGCAGCCGATGAGGTGACGGCCAAAAAAGTCATTGCTGATGATGATCTTATCAATCAGTTAGAAATTAAAATTGATGAACAAATTATTTTATTGGTTGCTAAGCGTCAGCCGACCGCCAACGATTTGCGCTTGGTCATGGCGCTCAGTAAAGGTATCGTCGACTTTGAGCGTGTCGGCGATGAGGCTGAAAAAATAGCCCGCATGGCATGCCAATTGCTTGAAGATGGCGTCTCACCAAAAGGCTGTTCGGAGGTTCAGCATTTATCCAATCAGGTGCGCTTAATGCTGCTTAACGCTATTGAGGCATTTTCTTATATGAATACGCAGCAAGCATTTTCGGTGTTGCAAAGCGATACAGCAGTCGATGAAGAATATCAGTCCGCCACGCGCTCACTGATGACTTATATTATGGAAGACAATCGCCATGTGTCAAAGGTGATTAATATATTATGGGTATTGCGCGCCCTCGAGCGTGTGGGCGATCATGCGCGCAATATTGCTGAGCTGGTTATTTTTTGTACCAGCGGCAAAGACGTCCGCCATGCAGATTTTATGCATATCAAACAAATTGTCCAACAAACCATCAATGCTGCCGAAAATCCTAAAAATTAGCTGTCGGTGCCATGATCAAATATTCAGCACGCCCTATCGACTAATATTGATTGCCCAATAAAAAGCCCTGCATTTAGCAGGACTTTTACTTTTACGATATTTTATTAATGAATACTTTAATCACTAGCTTGTTAGTTATTAGACCTCTTGCAAAAGTAGCAAAGGGAATTAAAATAAGAAGACACTCATAACTTTTTAGGAACCATGCCAAACATAGATAAGCTACTCAAACAAAGTGACGCAGGTTTTAAACGCTATACAGGCATTCATAAAGCCACCTTTTATGACATGCTTGAGGCCATGCAAGAGCATGAAGCATCTAAAACCAAATCAGGCAGACCAAGCTTGCTCAGTCTTAAGGAGCAGATACTACTAGCCCTGACTTATTGGCGTGAATACCGCACGCTTTATCATATCAGTATGGACTTTGGTATTCATGAGTCTTCTGCTAGCCGTATCATCCGTAAAGTAGAAGACACACTGATTGACTCTGGCAAGTTTGAATTGCCCAAAAAGCTCCCTAGTCGCGTCGATGATGACATCAATTGGAGCGTCGTCATTGTTGATGCGACCGAAACCCCAATTGAGCGTCCAAAAAAAACCAAAGCGACTACTATAGCGGTAAGAAAAAACAACACACCTTGAAAGCGCAGGTTATCGTTCATTGGCAAACAGGGTTGATACTTGATGTGCAAACCTGCAAAGGGTCAATCCACGATTTTAAGCTGTATAAAGATACTTGTCCTGATTGGCTTCCTGACAATGCTAAATTACTAGCAGATAGTGGTTATCAGGGTATAGCAAAGCTACATAAGCAAACCTTCACCCCTTTTAAAAAGCCACGTGGTGGTCAGTTACTGGAGATATGCAAACAGGCCAATCACTATCTGGCAAAGTTCCGTATTGTGGTTGAGCACAAAATAGGCTTAATCAAGTTGTTCAAAATCGTGGCTCATAAATATCGTAACCGTCGTCAGCGCTATGATCTTAGAATGAAGCTGTTTGCTGGTATCATTAATTTCGAGCTAAACCTATGACTTTTGCAAGAGGTCTATTCACAAGCTAATCATTTATAGGTTAGTCATTTACAGAACTGTCAGGCTTGTAGTTTGCATGTGATGGTTTGGCAAAAGCAAACTTAACCACCTGTAACGCCACACAAACAGCCCCAACGATAAAGATAACGTCAGCAAAGGTGCGAATCCAGCGTAGTGTTTGTAAGAAGTCTTGTTGTAAGAAGCCTTCACTACGAGCGTACCATAGGCCTTCAGTCATAGACGCATACGCTTGGTAAATACCAATCGGTAATAAGCTGGTCGCAAGCATCAATACCAAGCCTATATTTAGCGCCCAAAATCCGGTTTTAATGAGTTTTTCATTAAAGATATAATCTGGACGAATATAACGCATGACCAGTAAGATAAAACCAATCGCTAAGAATCCATAAACTCCGAATAATGCAGCATGAGAGTGAGCAGCCGTGGTATTCAACCCTTGCAGATAGAACAATGACACCGGCGGGTTAATCATAAATCCGAGTACACCTGCACCCAACATATTCCAGAAGGCAACGGCAACGAAACACATGATAGGCCATTTGAGTTTGTTCATCCACGGCGCTTGACGCTGCATAGACCAATGCTCATAACCTTCATAACCCAATACGACTAATGGTACAACTTCTAGCGCACTGAATGAGGCACCGATTGCCATCACTGGCGTGGTGGTACCAGAGTAATACAGGTGATGGAAAGTACCGGGTACACCGCCGAGCATAAATAGTGCCGCAGAAGCAATCGCGGAACCAGTAGCAATCTTTTTATTTACCAAACCTAAGTTATAGAAAATAAAGGCAAGCGATACAGTAGCAAATACTTCAAAGAAGCCCTCTACCCATAAGTGTACCACCCACCAGCGCCAGTATTCCATGATGGTTAAGTGCGTACGCTCACCATAGAACAAGCCTGCACCGTAGAATAAACCGACGCAAACCACAGAAGCAAAGAATATCGCTAATAGGTTTTTATCACCACCTTTTTGTTTAAATGCTGGTAAACAACCACGGGTCATTAATACCAACCAGAATAAAATACCGACCCATTTTAAAATCTGCCAGAAGCGACCAAGGTCAATAAATTCATAGCCTTGATGACCAAACCAGAAATTATATTTCGCTGGCATGATGCCAGCAATGGCAAAGTATTGGCTAACGAACGAACCAACGACCACGATAATGAGCGCGAACCACAGTATATCAACGCCTAATTTTTGATATTTAGGGTCTTTACCGCCATTGATAAATGGGGTCAAGAATAGCCCCGCCGTTAAGAATGCGGTGGCAATCCAAAATAATGCGGCCTGAATATGCCACGTACGTACTAGTGAATAAGGGAAGAAGTCAGCAACGGGAATACCATAAAACTCTTGTCCTTCAACGGTATAATGCGCCACAAAGCCACCAATAAACACCTGAAAGACGAACAGTGCGACGACTAAAACCCCATATTTTGCCAACGCTTTTTGTGAGGGTGTTAACGCTATTTTGGTTAATGGATCCGCATCGGGTGTTACTTGCTTCACCTCTTCTTCTTTACGTAAGAAAGACCAACCCCAGATTAGGAAACCTACCCCTGCAATTAAGAACACCACACTAGCGATAGACCACATGATGTTTTCTGATGTCGGGACGTTGTCAATTAATGGCTCGTGTGGCCAGTTATTGGTATACGTCGCATCAGTACCAGGACGGTTAGTAGACGCCATCCAAGTGGTCCAAAAGAAAAAGTTAGTTAGCTTTTGTCTGTCCTCAAGATTTGGCAAGGTGTTGTTTTTCATCGCAAAGTTTTCACGCGACTTTTGCAATGACGGCTCATTACCATACAAGCCGATATAGTAAGGTGCAATCTCATTCATCGCGGCGATCCGAGTATCAGATAACACCACTTGGTCTTTATCATTGACGCTACTACCACGATATTCTTTTTTCAACTGCGCATTTAGCACTGCTTTTTGATCGTCGGTTGCGGTAGCAAAATCACGACCATATAGCTCTTCTGCTCTGATATCCAACCAAGCCACAAGCTCTCTGTGCAGCCAGTCCGCTGTCCAGTCAGGGGCTTGATAAGCACCGTGACCCAGTACGGAACCCAGCTGTTGACCGCCAGTACGCTGCCACGCAGACTGACCGTCCAAAATATCTTCTTCTGTGATTAAAACCTTTCCAGTAGTGTCGATATACTGATCAGGTATAGGGGGCGCGGTACGATAGATTTCTACACCGCCCCAGCCTAGAAAGGTAAAGGTAATAATGAGGACGGCAAGTAAGCCGAACCAATACTTCTTATACTCGCCCATATCTTGCTCCTATTGGCTAGATATATTGAACACCTTAAAGATGTATTTAAAATGAATGTTTAAAAATGCAATTATGCTTCTAAAATTCAACCATAACGCTGCCCGTTGATATAGATCTATTCACTGTCTTAAAACTTTAAAAAAGCACCGTGTATTGCCGCTGGGATTAAACGTAATACTGTGCCAAATAAATAGACTTTATCGCTTATTATTGATTGAATAAACAAACTCACTTGATGCTATTTACGGATGAATATTTACATCTAGCATCAAACTGGAAACATAGTAACATTCATATTAAATGAATGTTAAGAGTTATTTTTACTTTTTACATTTTTATCATAAACGCCACCGTTCATTATTGGCCAAGCCGCTATTTGAACTGGTGTTCAATACATCAATCCTAGCTTACATCTTAAGCAAGATTAAGAATCTTCTGTTTTATCGAATAGTTTTTCGATAGGTTTACTGTGGATTTTTGAGCTATTAAACATCGATTTATTGCCGGTATCACCTTCTGTCCAAAAGTTAATATTGAACTGCGCATCATCACTTAATTCGACACGGTGCCAATATTGAGGTGGACTGACAGCAAATTGTCCTGCTTCAATGACCACGGTTTTTTCGGGTTCAGTCGCGGCTTCATCCGCAAAACCATAAAAGGTAACCGTGCCTTGCATGACACAAATTTGGCCGTAAACCCCTTCCGCTGTATTGTGATGGGTCAACAAGGCTTTGGGCACTTTATCTTTGGTAAAGAAATGGGTGGAACGTTTTATTTTCCAGTGGCTTGGGATGACTGGGTTTTTAGTCGTTGAATTTGATGTGTTACTCATAGTAACTCCTTCACTCATTTGATGAGGTTTGTGGATGATGGTTTTATTGACGACCATTAATGATAATAATTATCATTTGTACAACTTAACACTTTTTAGAGTGTTTGGCTACTGCGTTGTGTTTTTGACGGTGATTGACAAATAAACCTATAAAGTAACGCTTTAATGCCTATTAAGTAGTACTAAAAGTAGAACTCATACTGCTTTCGCCTAATGGTTGCCTGCCTTATTGGTTGCTACATTGATTCCATCTAAACGATTACGTTTTACGGTGGAGAATACTTACCATGCATGCAAAAGAGCTACTTGAGGTTGAACGCCGTGATATAAGAGCCCTTCACTATACGTGGATTGCTTTTTTCCTGACTTTTTATGTCTGGTTCAATATGGCGCCCCTAGCAACGTCAATGCTAGAGGCTGAAAGCTACCTAACTTCTGAACATATCAAATTATTTCTCATTGCCAACGTCGCCTTGACTATCCCAGGGCGCGTGGTGGTTGGCATGGCGCTGGATCGCTTTGGTCCTCGGCGTGTTTTTTCTATACTCATGGTAATCATGGCGATACCGACGTGGTTCTTTGCTTTTGGTCATTCCGCCATGCAGTTGTTCGTGGCGCGTTTATTTATGTCTATCGTTGGTGCAGGTTTCGTCGTCGGCATTCATATGACCGCATTGTGGTTCAAACCCAAAGACATTGGTTTTGCCGAAGGCTTTTATGCAGGTTGGGGTAACTTTGGTTCAGCGGCGGCAGCGATTACCATTCCCACGGTTGCCTTACAGTTCTTTGGCGGCGACGATGGTTGGCGCTGGGCTATCGCCCTATCTGGCTTAATGATGGCGGCTTATGGAGTTGCCTATTGGTTTTTAATCACCGATGGCCCGACAGAAGATACCCACCAAAAAGCCCGAAAAGCAGGCGCGTTAGAGGTCTCTACTTGGAAAGACTTATGGTTATATTGCTTGTTTATTATTCCTTTATCCGGCGTGTTGGGGGTATTGGTTTATCGTACAAAAAACATGGGATTTCTGAGCGAAGCAGGGGCTTGGGGCTTTTATATTCTTATCGCTGTGGTGGTTATTTATCAAATCTATAAAGCCATTAGTGTCAACGCGCCTATACTCAAAGCTGGTATTCCCGAAGATGATAAATACCCCTTTAGCTCGGTTGCTGCGCTAAATGTTACCTATTTTGCCAACTTTGGCGCAGAGTTGGCAGTGGTTTCTATGTTGCCGATGTTCTTTGCTGCCACTTGGAAACTCGACCCTACGGTCGCAGGATTGGTCGCCTCGACTTTTGCTTTCGTTAACTTATGGGCGCGGCCACTTGGCGGTTATATATCCGATAAAGTTGGTAATCGTCGCTTGGTGATGTTGATATATATGTTTGGCATTGGTATTGGATTTGGGTTGATGGGGTTACTCAATGCAGAGTGGCCACTATTTATCGCTGTCGTCTTTACTATTCTATGCTCCGTGTTTGTACAAGGTGCAGAAGGCGCAACCTTTGGTATCATTCCGTCGATTAAACGCCGCTTAACGGGTCAAATATCTGGCATGGCGGGTGCTTATGGTAACGTTGGCGCGGTATTTTACTTGTTTATATTTACTTTGGTTGAACCAAATCAATTCTTCTTTATTATTGCTATAGGTGCGTTTCTTGCTTGGGTACTCTGTTTCTTCTGGTTAAAAGAGCCTGAAGGTGCCTTTGGTGATGAATACAAAATGTCATCGGTCGATCGGCAGATTGCTGCTGAAAATCAAAACTAAGCATTCAGACTATCTGCTTCTTAAATCAACAATAAAAAACCCATCTAGCATTGTGTTAGACGGGTTTTTAAGGAAGTTCAAGAAAACTTTAGGACACGCCCTAATTACTTTTACCTAAATTACCATTATTTTAAAAGATCGCTACTTCGATAAATGGTTCACCGTCCATACTGCCGCTTCTACCCGCGTCCGCAGACCAGTTTTATTTAAAATATGCTTCACGTGCACCTTGACGGTAGATTCTGCAATATCCAACTTATTGGCAATCATTTTATTACTCAACCCTTCAGCGATCATTTGAATCACTTGTAGCTCTCTGCTGGTTAAGTTGCTTGCAATGTCTTCAATACTTGGCGTGCGTAAAGTCTGTGCCAATATCGAGGCCAGATTTGGACTAATAACCAGCTCGCCGCGCAACACTTTTCTAATATCCACAATGATTAATTCTGGCTCCATATCTTTTAATAGGTAGCCATCGACGCCTAATTTTAACGCTTCTTGTACGTCTTCACCGCTATCAGAAACCGTAAACAATACCGTCTTGGTGCTGATATTTCTGGCTTTTATCTCCCTTAAAGTATCGATACCAGTGAGTACTGGCATTTTATGATCCAGTATCACCAAATCTACCTCATTGCTTTCTAAAAATACCAGTGCTTCTTGACCGTTGCTCGCTTCACCCACGACTTTCACATCATCTTCGAGACTCAACAATTCAGAGATACCTCGGCGTAACATCGGATGGTCGTCAACCAATAAAAGACGCGCAGGCGAAGTGCTGGTATAAACCTTAGTGCTCATAACATACTCACAAATAAAAAATAGTACAAGAATTTAAAATTAAAACATCTAAAAACTGACGAGCTAAAAACGCTAAAACGACAAGCTGACTCCTTAAAACCACCATTTGATGAGCTTATAAATAAGCGTCTTTATTACTGTCCTCATCAAAGAAGTTAGGCTCGAATCTCACCGTAACATTAGTGCCGTGTGGTTTATTATTAGAAACGATGAGTTCACCACCAATATTATGGGCACGCTCCTTCATAATCATTAACCCGTGATGCTGGGTTTGATCGACGCTATCTGACGGCAGCCCAACGCCATCATCAATAACACTCATCACGATATATTTATCATCGTTTTCATACTCAAGATGAATCTCCACGTTTTGTGCTTTTGCATGGCGATTAACATTCGATAAAGCTTCTCTGGCAATTTGAATTAAATCTATCTGCTCCGTGGCACTTAAATTAAGGGTCATAATATGATTGTGCACCGTTATGTCAAAGCCACCTTTTAAAGCAAACTCACTGGCCGCTTCATGCAGGGCTTCATCAAAGTTATCGTTATCAATGGTCAAGCGAAACGTGATTAGCAAATCTCTTAACTGCTGATAAGCCGAACCTAACCCCATTTTTATCTGCTCAATCTTTTGATAAATTGGCGATTCTTCGGGTTCGTTGGTGGATTTTTTGAGATGTCTTTCTAGGACGCTGATTTGAATTTTTGGTGGTGTGTCAGAAAGTATGCTGAAGAAATAAAGGAGGGTGACAGCCAAAGCAAGATGATATATTTGAGGTTATGAAGACACAAATAGATATCAGCTGCCCCGACTGTCACAGTCCCAGTTTAAAGAAAAACGGCATAAAAAGCTATGGCAAGCAGAACTACCAATGCAAGGACTGCAAACGTCAATTCATTGGTGACCATGCCTTAACTTATAAGGGCTGTCACTCTAAAATAGAAGACATCATACGGCTAATGACGGTGAGAGGTTGCGGTGTTAGAGACATAGCTATTATAGCCTCAGTCAGTATCGGTAAAGTATTGGGCACCATAGGCTCATCTGTTTATAAGATCGCGCCTAAGAAGCGCTACTATGAACGCTTAGAGGTTGATGAGTTCTGGACTTACGT
>NZ_RRYX01000067.1:0-15952 GCF_014861375.1 Psychrobacter sp. FME5
GAAGGAACAGGACTATTTTTTGCCACTTCATAGCCAAAACTATCGCGCTTAGAATAACTAAACTTACTATTTTTGGCGTCGAATTGCCTAAAAAATAGTCTCTGTCAGTTCCTTAGCTGAATTCTATACAGCCCCTAGTAAACACACGCTACTGTTATAAACTTTTCTTGCTTGCTGTTCGCAAGCGTGACGGAGGCTGCGAAAAATTTAAAACAGTAACACTTGTATCTGTTTTAAAGTGAATCAACTTACTTTAAAAGGGCATAATTCGAGCACTGATACAGATGTATTCATCTATCGATAGCGACAGTTAGGTTAGCGTATGCTGCTTTGGCTGTTGCTATTGTTGGGCGGGAACACCAGCTCCACTCGCTGATTACCACCAGCAGTCGCTTCGACATCGCCAGCTTTTAGGCTATAACGAATGACATTGCCCGCAAAACTAGCGCCATTTTGAACCAGCTTGGCATTACCAGTCAGGGTAATGATACCTGTGACTGCATTATAATCGATTTTATTGGCTTGACCTTTTGCCAGACCTTTTTCTTGGGTGACAACCTGCTGCATGGTTGCTGGACGCCCAGTCGCGACTGCGGAATTAATACTACGACCTTGAGATAAATTGACAGTAATATTGTCGGCGGTCATCTTAAACGTACCTTGGGTAATAACCACACTGCCCGCGTAACTTGTAACACCTGTACGCTCACTATAGGTAGCCTTATCCGCCAGCAGCTTAATTTGCTGATTGGCATCTGATGGTAATGCATGACTATAAAGCGGCAATGCTAACAACATGACCACTGGTAGCGCACGCAATTTTTGTAGACTAGGCGTTGTTAGGTTTAGAGCTGTCGACAATGAGCGTAAAGTAGGCAAAAATTTAGATGTCATAAAAATTACTCGTTTTATAATGGGTAGTAGAATTTGCAAACTTTATACTAGGGCATGTCATCAATTAGCACATTTAATCATTTAGTGGTCTTAAAATAGCTAAATTTTGCCAAACATCGTCAAATAACTGGTTAATATATCGATATTATCTGCGCTATTTTCCTTGTTTGACTGCAATTTTGCTCATTTTAAGCCTCACAATCTAAATGATGACACGCCCTAGCTGCTTTTGTCATATGTTTTTAGTATCATGGATTTTTAATAGTGAGTACATACTTAATGAAAGGAACTGTTGTTAGAACAGTGCTTTATCTTGTCGCTCAGCCGGGGTGAAGGCAACCGCGACTTGGCCAAACTCATACTCACCTGTCTCAAGATTGGCGGTCATGCTAGAGGCTTCAAAGCGGTTCATCCCTTGTTCAATCTTAACAGGCTCCTCACTATATACTTGTCCTGATTTGGTATTGCCTTTCAGAGTATTACCAATCACTTTTATCGGCGCGATATCAGGCGCATCTTTATTGCCTTCACTAGTCAATGTAAAGCCACCAGAGAGACTCAGATCGCCTGTCTGCTGACTAATAGCCGCACTACCTGCTTCAATACGATAGCGCTGCTCTGTAGAGGGTTCCCAATCCATAGTAATACCAGACATCTCATCCAGATTGGTCTCTGGATTGTGGGTCAACGATTCGGCGGTAAGCTCATACTCAGTTTCGCCTTTGTCGTTAGTCTGTACAGCCTTAATATCGGTCGCTTCATAATCAACATCTGTTGCTTCGATACTAACTGGTGGCGTTATCTCTCCTTGCTGTTTAAAAAACCAGCCTGCAATACCAGCGAGAATCAACGCCAAAACAATTAAAATACGTGTATTCACGACGATTTATCCTGATTTTGGGTCTCATCAAGCGTATAGTGGGCGATAAAGTCTTGATAATGTCCATGACCTTTTAAAATAAGATCGCATATTTCACGTACAGCGCCAGTACCTCCTGCGCGAGTAGTAATCATATCACTGCGATTGATAACCTCTACATGAGCATTCGGCACTGTTGCGGCAAATCCCACCGTTTGCATCGCTTTAATATCTGGCAAATCATCACCCATATAAGCACAGTCAGCAGCAGTAATACCGAGCGCTGGATCGAGGGTTGATAGCAATTCTTCCAAGGCAATAAGTTTGTCATCGCGACCTTGCACCACGTAATCAACGCCCATCTCAGAGGCACGCTTATCAACCATGGCACTGCTACGACCAGTAATAATAGCGGTCAAAACACCATAACGTGCCAACGACTTAACGCCAACGCCATCATGGACAGAAAATGCCTTGGTCTCGACACCATTGGCATCATAGATAATTTGACCATTCGATAAGATACCATCGACATCCATCACTAATAGCTTTACTTGTCCGGCTTTTTTTATTAAGTCTTGCATCATTTACCTCTTATTATATTAAGGCGTATTAAATGTTATATTTATGAGCAATGCATTTTATCGCTGATTGGGCTTACTTTACACCTGCTTGCAGCAAATCATGTACCGTAATAATCGCTTCCAAACGATTGTTTTCATCGATGATTAATAACTGACTGATACCATTTTCATTCATCACACTAAGAGCATCCGATGCGCGCATGGTTTTACTGATATGGCGTGGGTTGCTAACCATCAACTCATGCATGGGCGTTTGTAAATCGATACCTTTTTCTAACCCACGGCGCAGGTCACCATCTGTAAATACACCGACCACTCTTTGTTGGTCATCAATGACGACCGTCATACCCAAACGCCCAGCAGACATCGTAAATAAAGCCTCTTGCAAAGGTGCCTGATGATAGATAAGCGGTAAATTTTCTGAGCTGGTATGCATCAAGTCCTCCACTCGGGTCAACAGCTGACGACCTAGCGCCCCAGCAGGGTGCGACAATGCAAAATCTTCAGAAGTAAAATTACGCGCATGTACCAAAGCCACTGCTAGAGCATCTCCGAGCGCTAAGGTCGCCGTCGTGCTGGAAGTAGGAGCGAGATTAAGTGGGCACGCCTCCTGAGACTTGCCAAGCGTCAATATAATATCAGCTGCACGTGGTAGCATACCGCGCTTATCACGACTGATACTAATCAGCGGAATATTTAAGCGCTTAACCACTGGTAGTAGCATCTTTATCTCATCTGACTCGCCAGAGTTAGAAATAGCGAGCAACACATCACCTTTTACTAACATGCCTAAGTCACCATGCCCTGCTTCGCCAGGGTGCATGAAAAAGGCGGGCGTGCCAGTAGAAGCAAATGTCGCCGCTATTTTACGACCAATTAAGCCTGACTTACCCATACCCGTGACCACAACTCGACCTTCACAAGCCAAAATAATATCGCACGCTTGCGCAAATCTATCATCTATTTGTTCAGTCAGTAATGCCAGCGCAGATATCTCAGTGTTGATCGCGTCGATGGCAGTGCCGATAAATTGCTCGTGGGTTATGTCAATTTGGGTATTACTCATGAATGTGCTCTATTTTTATAATGAATCAATAAGGTATTTTACTATATTATGACCGATATTAATAATAGCTAACCTTAATAATAACTGGCAAAACCTATAAAGATGCCCTTGTTAGTAATATCAATCATAACTTAGCCTTACAGTATTTAGAAGGATCGTCATTATTGATATCTAATTATGATTCGCCTTATACAAAAAAAACCCACTATAAAAGCAGGTCTTAATCGGATAAATCATGTCTCAATTAGTTACCTTCAATGAGGCACTCTACTATCAACTATTTAGCCATTATTGTCGTTAGAGTCATCATCTGGTTTGCCTTCAAAGCCTGAGCCATCTGCTGGTGATTCAAAGCCGCGATCTTGACCAAAGCCACCGCGCTCAAAGCCGCGCTCTTGACCCTGACCAAAGCTACCACGCTCAAAACCGCGCTCTTGACTCTGACCAAAACCACCGCGATTAAAACCACTACGATTCGCAAAGCCACGCTCTTCAAACCCACCAGCACTAGCAGGGTTGCCGCCGCGCTCAAAGCCACCACTCATTCCACCAGTCTGATAACCCGCTGGTGTTGCACCTTGAGGCTGAGCACTCGTACCTGTCGTAGTATTACTCCGTGGGTTGCGAGCCGGAACTACTGTTGAGATGGCATGTTTGTACACCATTTGACTGACTGTATTTTTAAGCAATACTACATACTGGTCAAATGACTCGATCTGACCTTGTAACTTTATACCATTAACCAAAAAGATAGAAACAGGAATGCGATCTTTGCGCAGCGAGTTCAAGAACGGATCTTGTAAAGTTTGTCCTTTTGACATGAAATCTCTCCTAAATATTATATAGTTATGTTTTGAGTGCCAATTATTCTAAGTGTTGCATTAATTATAATGGCTAAAGGCAGATACAATAATAATTTTTATTTATAAAACGTATCTAAATAAATACTAAATTTTCTTAAGTAATTCTACTTTATCGCGAATACATTGTTATTGTGAAAAATTAAGTAACTGGTTGTTTCAGTAGTTATTTTTATAAATAAAAACCAATCGACAACTTCAATTAATAGCTATGAAAATGCAATTGTATCGGTACCAAACTCAACATTCGAGTAGATATAAATTATAACATTTATTACCATAATACTTTGAAACTTATTGTCATTACTTTTTCATATCTTTATAAAGTTTAACACACCTGTCATACAACGGTTTTAATATAGATATTCTCTTACCTGCGCCATCGTTGTAAAGGCTTTTATCGTTACATTATTATCTACAGAAGCATTCGTAGCACTGCCCAAATCAGACGCCAGTGCCACCCCTGATGACGTATTAGGCAGTTGTATGACCTTGCGCAACCACGTGTACTGACGCTTGGCCAACTGTCTTGTCGCATATAATGCCTTATTTTGCATTTGCTGACAAGCAAGCGCCTCCGTCTGACTATCGACCTTTGATAAATGTGCCTGAGTCATCTCATTTTGAGCGGTTATACCTTGTTTTACTTTCTCAGTGTTTGATACCTTAGTTTCAGCAAAAGCCTCATAAAACTGCGCTTTGTCCAAATGCGGTTGTTCAAATACAGGGTGATTAATATGGACTAGATACTCCAATACTTGCCGATAGCCAACACAGCGCATCGAAGGCAGACTGGGTGTCAAAGGATAACGCTCAAGCAAACCGATGACTTCATAAACCAAACCCTCTGCCCACATGATATCTAGACGCTGCTCGATACGCTCATGTAGCCATGGACGATCTGGCATCACCGACAATGCATGCCATTGCTGGTTTGGATTATGGGCCAGTGCTTGTTTGGGCTTTTGTTGCCAGTCACTGAGTGGAATATCTGTTTGTAGATATACTTCTATAGCTCGGGTAATACGCTGGGTATCAGAGGCCTTAAGGCGCTGATGGCTAATCGGATCTATCTTACCAAGGTACTCATATAGCGCGCTAATACCCTCATCTTGGCGCCACTGCTCGACACGCGCACGGACAGCATCATCGCTATCAGGAATCGGGGACAGTCCGTCAAGCAATGCCATGTAATACATCATGGTGCCGCCGACCAGCAATGGTATTTTGCTATTTTTATGGCAATCATCGATCAGGCGTGCCACATCACTGACAAACTCAGCGACACTATAGCTTTGCATCGGATCAATGATATCGACTAAATGATGGGGATAGCGTGCCAGCTCAGTAGCCGTTGGTTTCGCTGTGCCGATGTTCATCTCACGATATACCAAAGCTGAATCTACTGAAATCAGCTCATAGCGCCCGCTATCATAAAGCTCATAGGCCAGTGCAGTTTTGCCACTTGCCGTTGGTGCCATCAAACACACCACACTATTATCCGCCAAATTGGCACCCAAGCGGTGAGACAAGCTATCAGACGAAAGACGCATACGATTGCCTTAAAAAGTTACAGAATTAATATTTACGGTATGAATCGTTGGAATAGAAATTGGCTATATAGAAACTGATGGATTATTTGTATGGGATCAGACTTTTTATATTCTGTTACTCAGGTGCAGACGATAGTAGCAATGCTACTAATTGACTGCTATCTATGGTTTTAAGGGCGTGTTTACTGAGTAATTCTTTGAGGTCTACGGTAAACGCTCGAAAATCTTGCACAGACATTTGCGCGCCTAAAGTAGCAAGGCGTTGGTTGATATCAGCAGTATTACTGAATAAACCTTTCTTTTCAAATATACTTTCCCTAAATGTATCGGCCTCAAATAGCAAACTTACTTTGGATTGCCAATCCTCTGCGCCAATAAGTAAATACTGCTTTTGACTATAAAACAACAGCCAAGGCAGCGTTTTATCGTCAATATCTTTTATCAAAGAAGGCGTAATTGCTACATCATTTAAGTCAGTAATAATATCTAAGCAATGCGGTAAAGCATCATATCTTATCGATATTTGATCAGAACTATTTACGGTATTTCTGATCGCTGCATCTGTGGCACTTGCGGCTAATTGATAAGACTGCTTAAGAGCTTTTACCTGCCTGTTTTCTTGTTTATTTTGATAAGGTATTACAGTGTTTTTATAATTTTTCTCAATCAACCTATTATCTGCAGCATCTAAGACTTCGTTGCTTGTTAAGGTATTTTCTTCTATTATTTGATTACTTTGCTTATCATTGATAGCAGCCTGCTCTATCGCAGCGATATTTTTAAGCTTTGATTGAATCGCATGATTTAAATGCGCCATGATATTGTTAAGTGAGGTGATTTTAATGCGCTGTTTGGACGGATGCACATTGATATTCAGCCATTCAGTAGGCAGCTCAAAATAAAGCGCATAGCCAATGCCTGCTAACTGTGCAGCTTGTGCAAGTTGGCGTAGCTGGTTGCTAATCAAGGCCTCTTTCACCAACCTACCATTTACGTAGATTAATTTTGGTACGGTAGGCTGTGAACCAGTTATAGGCCATAACCAGCCATCAACACCTGCTTGCTTGTTAACGCTATGATTAGTGTACTTGCTAGACTGGTGCATTAAACTACTGAGATCAATGGCTATTTTTAGCGCGTTATCTTTTAGCGGTATACCAGTTGCTTGCTCAAGGCGCGATAATGGCAGACGATTGGCCGTATCATTGCCATTCCCGCTCGCACTTGAAGATACTGATCTTGATGATAATGACAGACGTTTCTTATTATCATGAAAAAGCGTCAGCGCCACATCAGCGCGCGCTAAAGCCACTTCACGTACTATCGTCTCAATATGACCAAATTCAGTTGCTATAGATTTCAAATTACCGCGCCGCGCTGGCACATTAAAATATAAGTCTTTAACCGTAATTGTCGTACCGCGTTGATGCACGACAGGTATGAGCTTTGGCACGTCATCCAACACACCAGCGACCTGCAGCTGACGACCAACACCACTATTATCATGACTGCTGGTCAAGGTTAAACGTGACACCGCAGCCGTCGCTGCCAATGCTTCTCCGCGAAAACCCAACGTCGTAATGCCATGTAAGTTCGCCACATCAGCGACTTTACTAGTGGCATGTCGGGTAATTGCCATCACCATATCATCGGCATGAATACCCACGCCATTGTCTATCACTTCAATCATGCCCATACCACCTTGGGTAATATGTATCTCAATATTGGTGGCATTGGCATCAATAGCATTCTCTAGCAGCTCTTTAACCACAGCGGCTGGACGCGTGACTACCTCACCGGCTGCTAATTGGTTGATTAGCAGTGGCGATAGTTTTTTGATACGAGTATTGGAATCATTGTCAGGCATTAATAGATATCATATTTTAAGCAATAAGAGGTTTGACTGTGGTTAAAGCTAAATTTTTATCGCTGACAGATCTAATCCTTGCGCCTGTCCTGCTTTCGATAGCCTTAGCTCAACTTGGCGGCGCTCTTTTTCATTACTATTTGCGCTGTCACTTTGAGTCATATCAATAAACAATGTCGGCGGCGGTAAATAGCTGTCCGCACGACTCGCCCATTCGATAATAACCAGCGCATTTGGCTCATCTAGATATTCATCAAAACCGATAAAGGATAACTCTTCTGGATCTTGCAAACGATATAAATCAGCATGATAGACTGGCTTGGTTGTGCCGTCATCTTGCTTGATATTATAAGGCTCTACCAAGGTATAAGTTGGGCTTTTTACTGCCCCTTTATGACCCAGCGCTTGTAACCAGTAACGAGTCAAAGTCGTTTTACCTGCTCCTAGATCTCCTGCCAACCACACACTACCTGTCAGCGGTAAAGCCGCCAATTGCGCAGCCAATACTTGCGTATCTTTTTCAGAATAAAGGGTGATAACGATTGAGCTTTTATCATCAGCAGAATTTTCATTAGCTTTCGACATCAGGCTGTACCTGCCTGCACTTGCATAGTGACAGTTGGATTAACAAAGCTCTCACCGCGAATTAGTTTTGCATATAGCTCAGGATCATGCCATTCCGCACTGACTTGTTCGCTAAATTCAAACTCTTCTAAAACCAATTTACCCATTTGCTCATTGGCCACATCATCAGCAAAGCATTGAGCATAACCAGTGGCAGTTTCGTGTGCAATCACCGAGTAGACACTGACATCAGATTCGCCATTTTGCATTTGGGTTTGTTTTAAAATTTCTTGCGCCCAAAAGAAAATGACTCTCGAGAACTGCTCTGCTGAGGGTGAGACTGGTAAACTTATCCAGCGTGCACTGAATTTTTTACAAGCAGCGATATACTCAGGATCGTCTTTACTCCAAAAACAAATCGCATGATCGAAGCTGTCGATAATATCTTTAATCGAAGATTTTAATAAACCAAAGTCATAGACCATCTGCCCATGATCTAAGCGTTTGGCTTCAAGGATCAATTCGATCTGATAGCTGTGACCATGGATAGAATGCTTGCAGCGCTCAGAGCTACAATTACGCACAATATGCGCATTTTCAAATTTAAAAAGTTTACGGATACGCATAATAATCAACCAAAACAGTAAGCATTACTGTACTAAATATTAATATAATAAAAGTTTGCCGCGGCTACTTATCGGCTTGTCGCTCATTATAGCAAATCGCCATGTATCCGTAAGTAAGCACTTATTAATACCGTGATTGATTAAGCGAATCAATCAGACCGATTTGCAAAAGATAATTTGAAAAGAGCTTTTAATAGCAGTCTAAGCCAAAATACGCTTAGCTAACAGTGAGATTACTTAAAAATGGAAGCACTTAAAAACAATATTGATACTAAACGTAGGTGAATTGTGCGGGCGCTATCTATTACTAGGTCTTGAGCCTATACTCGTTGCAGTACGCACCATTTGCGACATCAGCTCTATCCTAACCTTTAAGTCTATTTATTTTGGCTCTAAAGGCATTACGGCTTATCTCAAGAGGAAAAAACCATGAGCAAAAGTCAAGACAGTAAAAAGAACGTAAAAAAGAAACCGCTATTAACGGCAAAAGAGAAAAAAGCAGCTAAACAAGCCAAGAAAGATGACAATGGCAGTATCTTAGGCAAACATTAATATTAAGTGCGTCAGTATTCTGATTGACGCTACGCTAATTGAAAAATGCCAATCGAACCTCATGGTTTGATTGGCATTTTTTATGCTAGGCACTGCGCGGTGCAAACATGATAATCGCCATACCTAGCAGCGCAACGACAGAACCCAATATATCCCAAGTGGTTGGGCGTATACCATTTACCGTCCATAGCCATAAAATAGCCATGGTGATATAGACACCGCCATAAGCTGCGTAGACTCGACCGGCAGCGGTTGGATGTAAGGATAATAACCAGACAAAAGCGACCAAACTTAACGCCCCAGGGATAAGTAGCAAAATAGACTTACCTTCTCGTAACCACAGATACGGCAAATAACAGCCTGCAATTTCAGCCAACGCTGTGACCGCAAACAGCCCCACTGTTTTTAATTCAGTCAAAACCCACTACTCCTCGATCGTGATAAATCCCGTCAAATACTGCACGGCGTTACCAGAAATAAGCACTCTATCTGATTTAACCACACAATCCAACACCCCGCCGCGTTTTGAGGCTTGATACGCGCGCAAGTTATTTTTACCCAACTTTTCAGCCCATAGTGGCGCAAGTCCAGTATGAATAGAGCCTGTTACTGGATCTTCATCACCACCATTGGCAGGCCAAAAGTAACGAGAAAGAAAGTCGTAGTTTTTATAGTCGACAGATTTCGCCTGACAAGTAACCACCACATCTAAAGGAGCAAGATTTTTAAGCTGTTCGTTATCACGCTCAACCGTTAATACATCAGACTCCGAATCATAAACCACAAAGTACGCTTGAGCATTACGGTAAACCTCAACAGGCGCAATGGAAAGACCTGCTAATAAACTATCAGGAATATCGTCCACTTTTTCAGGCATCCTATTTGGGAAGTCCATTTGTATTTTGCCTGTATCTGTTTGGACGATAGTCAAAATACCCACCGCTTTAGCTGAAAATCTAATACAGTTTACAGTCGGATTTTTCTTAAATAGCACAAACGCCGATGCCAAGGTTGCGTGACCACAAAAATCAATCTCTGTCAGCGGTGAAAACCAGCGTATGTGATATATCCCTTTATCATCAGCTACGATAAAGGCTGTTTCAGATAAGTTATTCTCAAAAGCAATAGACTGCATTAACGTTGCATCAAGCCAGCTATCGGTGATAATAACGGCTGCAGAATTGCCTTTAAAAACCGTATCAGTAAAAGCATCGACGACATTGATTTCTAGTTGCATAACTTTCTCTTTTTTTTATTGATGTAGTTGATTCACTTTAAAACTGATACGAGTGCTACTGGAGTAAATTTTTCGCAGCCTCTGTCACGCCTGCGAACAGCAAGCAAGAAAAAAATTATAACAGTAGCACGTGGCTACCAACCTATCGCTTTTATTTAGAACTGCCTATAGATAGTGTGTTGTGCAGTTTTATAACCAACGTCTGACTTTTGCGCAATAGTTTTGATACGCTTGACCAAATTTCTGCGTCATCATCCGTTCTTCTGGTTGAATCTGAAAGCGTGCGATATACATCATAAGTATGGGTATCAAAATAAATGCCAAAAAATGAGATAAATATAGCGCCCAACCTAACAAAACAAGCGTCAACCCTAAATACATAGGGTTACGACTATATTGGTAAATACCACTAGTCACCAAGCTAGTTGCCTTGTCAATTTCTTTTGGGTTGGGTGTGGTCTGAGCTTTTCTAAATTGAGTCACACCCATAATCCCACTACTTAATCCTATGACTCCCAAACCAACGGCTAATCCAGTTGAGCCAGTGAGCGTGAACTTCAAAGCAGGCACAATTTTAGAGACACCAAACATCGCAGCAGCGGTAATAGCGAATTGTGCTGGTGGTGGTATTTTTAGCTCTAGAGAATTCATAAGGTCACCGTATGGGTATATAGATACATCGTTTTGGCGTCATTCATTGTATCCGTTAACCTATAGCCATACAATATGGGCTTTTATTTCATATAAGTCAGAAAAAATATTAAAAGGCAGGCTATGAAGCAAATTTTGATGTTGTTATTCGTAGTATCAGGCGGGATGGCATTGGCTGTGGAAGCAGCTTTTTTAGGTCCTTTAGGGGAAACTATCGGTCGGCTATCAGCGTCTTTATCTATATTTTTAATCGGCGTGCTGGTTTTTAGTCTGGCGATGGTCATACTGATGATAATGGGACGACGCAATTATTTATCCTCGCTACCCAAACAACCAAAATGGTTACTAACCGGTGGTCTTGTCGGCTTTATTTATACCATTATCCTTACTATCACTACGCCTTTGGTCGGTGTTGGAACGACGATGGTCGGCATTTTATGCGGTCAAATCAGCGCCAGCTTAGTGATTGATCATTTCGGATTACTAGGAAGCGCGCGCCGCGCCATTGACCGTTACCGTCTTGGGGCATTGGGATTAATTTTAGTGGCACTTTGGCTGATTTATTAATAACGAGGACGGTTCAAAAGATGATGACTTTGAGGAAAATACCATGCTACTAACTCTTGCCTTCCCTTTGTTATTGCTGGGCGGTATGGCAATTGCTGCTCAGTCCTCTATCAATGGGTCGCTCAGCGTCCGTACTGATGTGGTAACGACAGCATGGCTTGCCAACGTGGTCGCGGCGATTATTTTATGGTTTCTAGTAATCTTCTTTGAACAACCACAGGCAGAAACGATGCTTAGTGTACCGCCATGGCAATTATCAGGCGCGTTATTCGGTACGTTTTCGATGGTGGCTATCGTAATTGGCGTGCCGCGAATTGGGACGGCGGCAACCATTGTGGCCGTCATCGCTGGGCAAATCATTATGGGACTTTTGGTTGACCACTTTGGTTGGTTTGGTAATTCGCAGATAGTATTAGATTATAAACGCACAGCAGCGATTGCCCTACTTGCTGGCGCGCTTTATTTGATTTATTTGAGTAATGTGCGTGGGCGGATTATGAGTTAGTGAGAGAAATCAATAAAAACGACATAGAATTAATGCCTATGATATCAACTGCCGCTGACATCATAGGGCTTTTTATAGATTGAAATAAATCATAGCAACTGTAAGTATAAGTCCACTAATGGCAGTAATCACTGATGCTACATTTACTTTTATTTCTATATTGGTTGAAATTTTCATGGCTTTTGCTTCCATCAAAACGATTCAACCGGTTGAATCATTAAAGATTCGCATTTATATACCGCGCCGCCACGCGGTTGGGCTTACTTTTACTAGTATAAGCTTACCCATGCGGACAGCTTCTGCTGGCACAACCAGCCTAAATTTCGAGCTACTGCTCTAGATAAAGGACTGCCCTTTAGCCGCTTACCAAGCGACATTCGGAGTTGGTGACTCCGAAACCTTCAAAAATAATTACTAGACAATATACATGTTATTGAGTCAAAACAATACTGCCTAAAGCCTTGTTTTAGAAATTCTTAAATAAAAACTTAAAAACGTTAGTTATTATTTTGCTATTGGCGTCGCTGCAATCAACCCTTCATCGACCTCCATAGGAGCCGTCAAAAAAGTCAAATACGCTTGATATTGCTCAAGCACATCATCAATCACTTGCTGCTTAGTCAGCCCCATCAAATCATAACCACCCGTACCCGTTTGGGTAGTGACTTCTAGTCGATAGTAGACGTCAGTATCAGCGGCCATCTTACCGCTAAAGGTAGGCGACGGCGTTTCGACCATAGACACCTGATAATAAAAATCATCCATAGCAGCTGTCGAAACTCGTAGCAACGGCCCCGATGCAGCGATGATGTTAGTATTGCCAACAAAGTTAGTCGCATCAGCCGCATTGCTTTCATGGTCGGCATTGAGTCGCTCGACATCATAGCCTTGGCGATGGAACTCATTGGCCACATCATCGAGTGCTGGTCGTACGATTCGCTCAAGGAATTTGATAGACTCGCGCTTAGAGGGATAGGTCAGCATTTGTCCTAAACGCTGCGTCCATGAGCGTTCGGGTATATGCCCGCCACTGGGCGCGATAGACGGACGACGTAACACCGTACCTTCGCGTTCGGCCTGCTCTATTTTTAAGGCTTTATAAAAAGAGAACATCACCAGATAAACGATCACCGTCACCGGCAGTGCAAAAATAAGCGTCGCATACTCCATGGTGATGACTCCGCCCGCTATCAGCATGGATATGGTCAACACCGCCGTCAGTACTGCCCAAAATATACGCAGCCATTTGGGACCATCTTCGCTTGGGTCTGGAATAGAGGCAGAGAAATTTGACATGACCATTGCCCCTGAGTTGGCGCTGGTAATATAAAATAGCAATCCCGAAAACGTCGCTAATATGACTAAGATAGACGCGCCAGGGAACATCTCAAGCAAAGCATACCAACCTTGCTCTGGGCTTTGAATTGCAAGCTCAGCAAAGGCGGTATTACCTTGCAATACTTGATAGAGTGCTAAGTTGCCAAAGAAAGAAACGATAATAAAGTCACATAATACCGGTACAGTAATCGCCGCGATAACGAACTCGCGTAGTGTACGGCCACGCGAAATACGCGCCAAAAACACCCCGACAAAGGGCCCCCACGCCAGCCAAAATGCCCAGAAGAATAATGTCCAGCCGCCCATCCATTCGCTACTACCAGGCACATACGCAAAGGTTTTAAAAATACGCGCAGGTAAAGTAACGAAGAATTGACCTAAGTTTTCCACCAGTGCATTTAATAAAAATGCGGTCTCGCCTGCGATGAGAATAAACGCCATCATCGCCACCGCACTCCAAAGGTTCAACTCAGATATCCAGCGAATACCACGGTCAACGCCTGAGCTAGTGGCCGCAATCGTTAAGATGACTGCACCGATTACCAGCGCTATCTGTAGCGTGAGCCCTTCCTCTAACCCAAAAATCTTAGAAAAACCCACGTTTAGCAATACCACGCCGATACCCATGGTGGTCGCGACACCAAATACCGTCCCTACTAACGCTAAGATACTAATGCCATGACCGATAGGCCCATTGACGCGCTTACCAAATAAAGGATACAGCGCTGCCCGAATAGACAACGGCATGTCCCAGCGGTAAGCAAAATACCCCATCGCCATACCAAGTAAAGAGTATACGGCCCAGCCAGCGATGCCGTAATGAAACATCGTCCAAACCACCGCGTTTTGCATTGCCTCAGCGGTTGCGCCATCCCCTGATGGTGGGGTCAAATACTGCACCACAGGACCAGTCACTGAGAAGAATAACAAGTCAATGCCGACGCCAGCAGCAAACAGCATCGCCGCCCAAGTGCCAAGCTTATATTGCGGGCGCGACTCATCAGGCCCAAGGCGAATACTGCCCGCTTTAGACAGTGCTACCCAAAGCACAAAGCCAATCACCATCACCATAGTAATGACGTAGTACCAGCCAAGGTTGGTTGCAATCCAATCAACCACCGCTTTCATTGTCGTACTTGCGCCATCGGGCATAATAATTGCCCAGATTGAAAATGCGGCAATCACAATCGATGAGATAATCAGCACGCTCCAATTGACATGGGTGACGGCATTTTCTGATAGCTCTTGTGCGCCTTTTTTTAAATCACTGCGCGATATAGGCGCATCGTCTTCAAGATAAGTTTTAGACTGGCGCTCTGAGCCGCCAAACTGACTGCGCTCAAATGGCGTTTGGGTACGTTCGATTTGCTCGTTTGGCTGAGAGTTTTTGGCTAACTTATCATCTGATGGATCTATGGTCATAGGCGCATTCCTTGCATGCAACTGACACCCAGTAAGCAAATATGCTTCTAGATGCTGTTATAGTTTTGAAAAGTAGATTATGTCTACCCTAAGCCAATTGATAGTAGTGATACAGTATCAATTACTTAATAGTTTAGTAGCGTCAGTGAATGCTCTGTACATAAATGGGTGAGATAATTTTTAATACTTGAAATTTGCGCTGAATTTTAACTTTTGGCAGCTTTTATGAATAAGTTCAGAGCTAAAACTAAGGGCTGATGACTGAATCGTTAACTCCGATAGCTTGGATTAAAAAAGTAAATCTAAAAATTACGGCTCACACTTTACCTTTTTAAACTCAAATGTCAGGGGCGCAGTTTCTTTTGCCACCAATATATCGCTCGCAGATAAAAATAAAACCCCATCAATATTGTCGAAGTCTTCACCTGTACACGTATAGTGACTATAAAAATTAATATTGATAGCAAAAACTTGAATCATCACGTCGCTATACTTTGAGATGTTGCCCGCAGCAACGAGATTCATACTCACGACAATCACAAAAGCGCTGCCTGAGAACATTTTCTTACCCAAAGGCTGACGGTTATTTATCGCCGTTTTATTTATCGCGGTTTTATTGGCGTACCTGATATAAAAGTATAAGCCGATAGCTATAAGATAGCTGCCGAGTAATGCCATAATGGCATATTTAAAAAATATAATGCCTGTCAACACACTAGGGGCTGTATAGAATTCAAATCAGCGGCAGCCAGATAAAGACACAAGCGAGAATTACGGCAGCCTCATAGCTGGCTTTAAGCTTATCAT
>NZ_RRYX01000068.1:0-15628 GCF_014861375.1 Psychrobacter sp. FME5
GAGATTTATGGCATTTGTCTCATCGATTGATTCGTAAGATTCTGTCACATAATCTATGCTTTGTACTCAACAAAAAACTTGGTAACCCGCCTCTTCAGTTTGAGTTGCTTATTTCAAGTTGAGAGTGGGGTTAGAGTTGGTAATCGGCATAATACCAGCAACCAATGGCTGCGCCACGGTATCGATACCGCGTTTCTCTAAGCTGTCACGCAGATATAAATAGCTATCGGCGTTATAGAAAAACTGGGTAATCGAAGAATTGGCACCAGCTTGATATTTATTAACCAAGTTATCAACATCGAACTCAAAACTACGCGCTTGGGGATGCATCTCAGGGTAGGCCGCTACCTCTATACGGAAGTGGTCACCTGAGTGTTCACGGATAAACTTAACCAAGTCTAACGCAAACGGCAGCTCACCCATACCAACTTGCCCTGATGGCAAGTCACCACGTAGTGCTACCAGACGCTTAATGCCTAAGCTTTTGTAATGCTCCAGCAATTCAGCGATTTCCGCTTTATCATCACCGATACAAGACATGTGCGGTGCAACATCGGTCTGACCGCGTGCGCATAAGGCTTGAACAATATCCAAGGTGCGGCTACGGGTTGAGCCGCCAGCCCCATAAGTCACCGAAAAGTAGCTCGGTGATAGCTTATTCAGCTCATCATAAGTACTGAGTAGCTTCTCATGACCTTGCTCAGTTTTGGCCGGAAAAAACTCAAAGGAGAAAGCAGGCTTAGTCACAGTCTGGCTCCTTTTAATATTTATAAGCGTCAGGCTTAAATGGACCTTCTACAGGCACACCCAAGTACTCAGCTTGTTTTTCAGTCAGCTTAGTTAGCGTACCGTTAAAACCAGCAACCATCGCAGCAGCGACTTCTTCGTCAAGTTTCTTAGGCAATACTTTGACGTATAAGTTATCAGCACGTGTATCAGCTGGTAGCTCTGCAAATTTTTCTTCGAACAGATACATTTGCGCTAGTACTTGGTTGGCAAATGAGCCGTCCATCACGCGTGATGGGTGACCAGTCGCATTACCTAGGTTTACTAAGCGACCTTCAGCAAGCAAAATTAAATAGTCGTTTTCATCGTCTGAGCGGAAGATTTGATGGACTTGTGGTTTAATCTCAACCCAGCGCCAGTTATCACGCATAAACTGCGTGTCGATTTCGGTATCAAAGTGACCGATGTTACAAACCACTGCACCCGGTTTAAGCGCCGCTAGCATATGTCTATCACAAACATGATAGTTGCCGGTAGTGGTGACAATCATGTCGGTGTCTTCGAGCAAGCGAGTATTGATGTTTTCTGCGCCACCGCTGTTATCGCCATTGATATATGGTGATAGTACTTCAAAACCGTCCATACATGCCTGCATCGCGCAGATAGGATCGACTTCTGAAACACGGACAATCATACCTTCTTGACGTAAGCTTTGCGTCGAGCCTTTACCCACATCGCCATAACCGATAACTAAGGCGCGACGACCAGCAAGGAACATGTCAGTAGCACGTTTGATAGCGTCATTTAAGCTATGACGGCAGCCGTATTTGTTGTCGTTTTTAGACTTGGTGACCGCATCATTGACGTTGATAGCAGGTACTTTTAGCGTGCCTTTACCAAGCATTTCAACCAAGCGATGGACGCCAGTAGTGGTTTCTTCTGAAATACCATGGATATTATCCAGCAATTGGGCATAATCATTATGAATCAAAGCAGTTAAGTCACCGCCGTCATCCAAGATTAGGTTTGCATCCCAAAGCTGACCAGACGCTTCACCGCCAACGTGGATTTGTTGACGTAAGCACCATTCGTACTCTTCGTCAGTTTCGCCTTTCCATGCAAATACTGGAATACCAGCAGCAGCAATCGCAGCCGCAGCATGGTCTTGGGTTGAGAAGATATTACATGACGTCCAGCGTACTTCGGCACCGAGCGCAATCAGCGTCTCGATAAGAACGGCAGTCTGAATAGTCATGTGGATACAGCCAGCGATTTTCGCGCCTTTAAGCGGCTGTTCTGCTTCGTAGCGACGACGCAAACCCATCAGGGCAGGCATTTCGGCTTCAGCAAGGGTGATTTCACGGCGGCCGTAATCAGCTAAGCTGATGTCAGCGACTTTATAGTCAGTGAAAGAGGGATCGATCGTATGGGCAGATGGGGTGTTAGACACTGCGTCCATAATATGCTCCTATCAGTGGTTAATTTATGATAAAAAGAATAAAAACGCAGGTGCCGTTATTTGCGCTGTCAATAATCAGCGGAGTGATTATTAAACAGTTACCGAGCCTAACATAATGAATAATATGCACAGCGATATAGCTTAAATGCAGTAATCAATGATTATGGCGCAACACCTCTCGGAGGGTGATTATTGTAATAGATGCAACCTAGATTGTCACCTATTGACTGATATAAATAATAGGCAATCATGGCATATCAAATGATGATGAGATTTCTAATACCATAAAAAAAGGCCATCGAGTGATGACCTTAATTATTTATGACCTAATTTATAACTGGCGCTAAATAAGCTTAGTACCAGTTATAAGTAAGTGAGGTGAAGAAGTTGATACCGTCAGTATCATAACCGGGCAGGGTAATATATTTTTTATTAGTAATATTGTTTAGACGTGCGGTCATCGATAGATTGTCAGTCAGTTTATAGTTACCACTGATATTCACTAAGCCATAAGAGTCGACCAATTGTGAGTCTGTATTGGCGACATTGCTATAATAATCACCTACGTGTTCATATTCAGCGCGGATATCCAAGCTTGGTAGGCGATAACCAGCATATACCAACCCTTGATGTTCGGGACGAATAGACAGGAAGTTACCATCATTCATTCCGTTACTATCATCTTTTGCTTGCTGATAGTCATAGCTACCACCAAATAGGTAGTTATCAACGACCCAGTCTGACGTTAATGTCACACCTTTGATTTTGGCTTTATCAACGTTTTCGCTGCTACCACCAAACGGATTGCTTGGGGTGGGCTTAGCAACATAGCCAATCAAATCTTCTACTTTACTATAGTAACCGGTTAACCGTGTAGACTGAATATCAGTGTCGTACTCCATAAAGGCTTCGTAGTTATCACTGGTTTCAGGCTTCAAGTCAGTATTTCCTGAGCCAGGATAGTATAAGTCATTAAAGGTAGGGGCGCGGAATCCTTTAGCGTAGTTAACCCCAGCGCGTATATTAGGATTAATATGATAAGCACCGCCTAAGTTATAGGTGGTTTCATTACCATATTGTGAGTCATCATCAAACCGTAGGTTGGCTTGAGCATCGAATTGATTGTTTGCTAATACGTATCCTAAAAATGCACTTTTCACATCACGATCATTGACGTCATAAGCAGTACTATCGAGACCTTGGTTAAGGTACTCTAACCCATAGATACCTTGGCCAACTGCTAGTTTGTGTTGTCCAATCAAGCTAACTTGATCTTGCTTAGTATTAAATACGTCACCAAATTGACCATAAGTATCACTCTTATCAATTGAGTGACCGTATTGAAGCTTTAAGGATGAGCCAGGCAGATAACGCCAATCAACAAACGCCTGAGCGGCTCCATTTTCTTGGTCTGCATGGGCGTTTTCAAAATCACCATCATCAAAGTCTGTCGTGGACTTGCTGTATAAAGCACTAGCACCCGCTAACCATTGCTCATTGATGCGTTGTGTTATCGCCAAACTCACATTGTCACTTTTAAAGCCATCATCATCGCCATTGTAAGACGAGTATGGATTGCTAGGGTCCGGCAAAGTGGCATTAAAACCATCTGTTTCATTATGGCTGGCTGATAGACTTAGAGTCGTACCACTATCATTATTAATTTGGGCACTAGCGCCGTATAAGTATTGATCATGAGAGCCTACGCCAGCAGTAACAGAGAAATGGCTTTGTTCTGCATCACGACCTTTTGTAAAGACTTGAATCACGCCGCCCATCGCGTCTGCGCCATAGATACTAGAACCTGAGGCGCCATATAAGATTTCGATACGATCGATTTGATCTGCAGGCAATAAGCTAAGGGTTGCACCACCAGCACTGATTGAGCTATAGCGTACGCCATCTATAAGTACTAGAATTTGATTGCTGTTATAGCCTCGCATATAGAAGTTAGAGGTGGTTCCGGTCCCACCATTGGTATAATGACTGATACCTGGTTGGCGCTTAAGAACATCAAGTGCGCTTTGACCTTGATGGTGTTGCAGCTCTTCCTTATCAATTACTCGGGTTTGAGCGATGGTATTACTGATTTTAGTCGCTGTACGGGTAGCGGTTACGACGATCTTATCAAGCTCAACTTCTGGTAGCTCGCTATCATTTAATTCATTAGTGGCAGCTGTTGCATTCATGGCAAATACGCCAAGCGTGCTTAAAATACATAACCGAAGATAGGTAGTCGAAAATGCACGTGATAAAGCCATATTTAATTCCAAATTAATCAAATAAAGAAGATACAGAAGAGAAGGTCAAGAATTTAAAAATTACAAAAAGTAATACATTTATTACACGCGCTCATTATCTATAAAAGTGCCTGATTTATAAACTACTTTAACCTAATGTTTATTCATCATAGGCTGAGTAGTTTTCATGATGAGCTAAGGTTTATTTCCTTAAGAGCTGCTAGCATTATTATCAGCGTTTTTATAGATAGTCTTAGGGCATGTCCTCAATCTGAACGAAATCAACTAAATGGGCTAAGAATGGCTAAATCTTGCCAAACTGCGTCAAATAGCTGGCTAATATCTTGATATTATCTGTACTATTTTCCTTGTTTGACTGCAATTTATCTCATTTTTATCACCATTTTCAAAATGAGGACACACCCTAATACAGTTAACTATAAAAATAGCCAACCATATAAAAGCCAACCAAAAGCATTGCTGTCATAAATAATTGCTATTATAGTGGCAACTCTTATCTTGTCCTTCGTCATACTATTAAAGCCATGAGGTTTGTTTTGTCTATTAAGCGTCATCTGAGTACCAGCACCGCGCCACCTCCGTCATTTTCACCTACTAAAATATCATTCACAATGATAGCCTTTCTCATTGCTGTGATATTGAGCCTAGTTGCACCGCATAGCGCAGTTGCTGCTGAAGCTGGTATATTGGGTGTGGGCAGTAGTAGTAATAATAATGAAGAAACGACTGATAATACCTCTATACCAGATTCATTTGGGCGAGATACGCCGCGCCATACGGTACAAGGGTTTATTGGGGCGCTGGGTGAAAACGATTATCTGCTGGCCAGTAATTATTTAAATTTATCCAAGTCTGACAATCCAACGACGATCGTACGGCAATTCAAACAGGCGCTTGATGCAGGTGGCCGCTTTCAGCCTGATTTGCAAATCAATAACACCCCCGAAGGCAATCTAACCGACCAATTACCATCAAACCAAGAAAATGTTGGTGCTATTAATGTCGGCGAAAAAAATGTGCCACTACTATTAGAAAGAGTGGTCTCTGAGCAAGGTGAAAAATACTGGCAGTTCTCGACGGATACGCTTAGCTCAGTACCAGAGGTGATAGAAGACTACCAACCGACTTTGGTCTCTCGTTATACGATTGACTCACTAGAGGGCAAGAAGTTACTTGGTTACGAGTTAGTAGATTTGGTGGCGGCACTGGCCATGATTATCAGTAGTTTTTTGCTGACTTATATTATGGTTTGGCTATCGTATCATTTACTGAGAATCAGTTATCCTCGTGTACGCGGCGTGCCGTTACCTTTCCCTAATAAAGTAATTTTGCCACTTTCTGTGGTAATTATGGCGTTGATACTGTCTGAGGTAATGGTTTACGCTGGCGTGTCAGTGACTCTACGTGAGCCGGTTAATCGCTTTACTGAAATTGCTTCGTGGGTCGCGATTACTTGGTTATTATTACGTATTGTTGATGCATTGTTCACCCGCGCAGTGAATTTGAGCTATAAGAAAAACCATACTGAACGAGTCTCGATTTTGGGGTTGCTCCGCAAGGTGGTCAAGGCGCTGTTATTAATATTTGCCGTCATCGTCATCTTCGGTAATTTAGGTTTTGATTTGACCACAGGTATTGCGGCATTAGGGGTTGGTGGTTTAGCGTTAGCACTGGGTGCGCAAAAGACCATCGAGAACCTCGTCGGTAGTGTGGTCGTGGTGGCTGACTCCCCAGTACGGATAGGCGACTACTGTAGTTTTGGTACGCAGGCGGGTACGGTTATCGATATCGGTATCCGCTCATCACGGGTACGTACATTAGACCGCACAGTCGTTACTGTTCCCAACAGTGACTTCTCATCGATGCAAATTGAGAACTATACTTCACGTGACATGTTTCATTTCTTGCATAACTTATATATCAAACGCAATGCGGATATTGACGTTATTTTTAAGATGGTCAAGGATTTAGATAAGTTTTTGAACGATCATGAGCTGACTAACCAAGAGTGGAATCAGGCCAATATTTTAGAGTTGCGCCAAGACTGTTATATCATTCAGCTGCGCGCTTATGTTAACTCCTTTGATGTTATAGAGTTTTATGGCAAACAAGATACTTTGTTGGTTGAGATATTAACCCTTGTCAAAAAATATAAAGTTGAGCATGCGCTGCCAACGCAGCAGCTTATCGTCAATCAAGCTGAACTTGAACCTCAACATCAGATAGAAACGGTTATCGAGGGCGACATAAATGACCCTGTAAGTGATGCATTAAGTGAGGAAAATGATAGTGATGATACTAGTGCACAGGACACGATTGACTTAGATAAAAAGGGTAATAGCGCTGATAATAACGGGGCGGACAATAAGAAAAAGACTGCCTCCGCGAAATTAAAAAAGAATAGTACCCTTAAAGCATTAAAAAATAGAAGCCGTATACTTAAGAAAAGTAAGTTTAAGCGTACCAAGAGAAAGTTCGATTTTTCTATATGGAATCAGCCTTATAACTAGGGGCTGTCCTTATGGTCTTTACCTTATAACACTTAACTTATAACATTCACAAAAACTAGAGTAGCAGGGAAAAAGAGTGTAAGTGCTACGCATTATAGACTAAGCGAGTTTGACACGGCTAATCGTACTTTTTGGGTTTGGTATTATAAAGGGAGGGCGGCTGTATTACGTAATAAGCCGTAGTAAGACCAGAGCAGTAAACCAGCTGCACTACGGTGCGGTGCCCAGTTTTGGGTGAGTGTTTTTAGCTGTTTTGGCGTTGGGCGTTCTGTCAGATCTAATAGCGACATTGCTGCGACCTTGATGGCTAAATCATCAACCGCAAGAATGTCAGCTCGTTTTAATGAAAATAACAAGTACATCTCAGCGGTCCATTGACCGATGCCGATAACGGCGGTTAGAGTTTTTATCACCTCTTCATCTGGCATGGTTTCTAATGCGGAAAAATCTATATCATGATCTACTAATGAGCGGATATAGCGAACCTTTTGTTTAGACAATCCTTTTGCTTTCAAAGTCTCGTCTGTTGCTTGGCTAATCATTTTCGGGCTTATCAAGCTTGCATCAACCAATCGTTGCCAAATACTGGTAGCCGCTGCTACAGAGAGCTGTTGACCGACCATAGCTCTTACCAGCTGCTCAAACCCGCCCGTATTATGGCGTAAATCAGGCACACCCACTTGCTCATAAACCTGAGAAAATCTTGGCTCGATAGCAATCAAAGCCGTTATGTGTGCGTTTAATTGCTGAGTACTTTCAATCGTCTGTATGCTCATAATGGCTTCGCCTTAAAAGTGGGATTGATGCTGATATAGTTAGTTTTAAATAAAAAGAGTACAGCCATTACAGCGTGCTATAGTCAGTGAGAAGTAATATCGCTACATCACGTACAGCAGGTACCGTTTTTTCTTGCTTGCTGTGCCTACGCAGACAGAGGCTGCGAAAAAATTACAGCAATAGTACTGCATCGCTTTTAAATTGGATCAGCTATACAAGAACCTGTGATATTTTTAATATAAAAAAAGGACCGCTCACAGCAGTCCTTTTTATGTTTAACCTTGATACTTATTCGCCATCAGCTTTAGGCTTTTTTAGCAGCACCAAAACGGCACCATTACCGCCATCTTTTGGTGGGGCAGAGCAAAAAGCCAATACTTCTGGTAGCTGGCGCAACCAGCCATTGACGCAGGTTTTTAAGATTGCCTCAGAGCCTTTGCCATGGACAATTTTTACCATCGTTTCATTGTTCTGCTTCGCTTGACTTAATAACTGAGTCATCGCATCACGTGCTTCTTCGATGGTGCAGCCATGAATATCGACCGCATCATACCAACGCAGCTTGCCTTTTTTGAGCTGATCAAAAATCTTATTTTGTAACGTTGGTTGTTTATAAGACAAGTACGCCTCAGCCGCGACAGGATTCAGCAGTGCTTGCATATCTGACAAGCCCGCACTTAAATCCGCGCTTTCGCTACCTTGAGCCGCCGCACGTTTAGACAGCGTCGTGGCATCAGGTTTGCCGGCCTTTGCAGCATTGGCAGGTGAGCGTACGTTTTTGTCATCGAGCTGACTGACACCGTGCATCGCTTGCATAAACAGGACTTTATCATCATCGATATGTTCGCTGTCCAACTGTTTGACTGTTTTTTTAACTTGCTTTTGGCTGAGTAGCGAAACAGGCTCTGTTGGTTTCTGATTGTCACCTTCAGGTGAATTGGTATCACGACCTTTGCTCAGTTGGCCTTTTAGCTCTTTGAGCTGGTCTTGCATTTCTTTTGAAAATAGAGAGTTTGACATAAAGTTAACGTATCGTTGGTTGATGAATGAATTAATTATTAATAGCCATTAATTTATAAATATAAGCTATCTAGCTTGGTTAAGTCCAAACTGTTTGGGTTACTTTACTCGTCTGCTGCGACGCCCGCAAGTAAGGATTGTAACGCTTGTCCAGGGTGATCGGTCTTCATAAACTGCTCACCAATTAAAAAATGCTGAATATCGTGATCTAACATCAAACGAATATCATCGCTATTATGGATACCACTTTCGGTGACGATAAGTGGGCGTTTTAAGTGGTCGTTGGGATTGGCAGCCAGTGCATCATCGATCGCCAACGCCTGTAATAAGGTGTTTTTTAAATCCAGCGTGGTTTGTAGGTCGACGTCAAAGGTATTTAAATCACGATTATTAATACCATAGATATTATGCTCTGAGCGCGGCAACTGTAGTGCGCGTTCAAGCTCGCCCGCTGTATGGACTTCTATTAATACATCCATTCCTAGCTCGATACTTAAAGCATGGAGCTCTTGCACTTGAGAGTCATCAAGGCATGCCATGATTAATAAGATGCAGTCCGCACCCATCAGATAAGACTGATAAATCTGATACACATCAATCATAAAGTCTTTACGGAGTATCGGCAGGCTTGAGGCATTGGCAGCGGCAATAAGATAGCTATCATCACCTTGAAAGTAATCGCGGTCGGTTAATATCGATAGGCAGCTGGCACCCGCTTGTTCATACTGCTTGGCAAATAATGCGGGCGAAAAGTTATGGTTGATAATGCCTTTAGAGGGTGAGGCCTTTTTTATTTCAGCAATGATGCCGATACCGTTCTCTTTAGTGCTGGTCGCTCTTAGCGCCGCCGCGAAGCCTCGGCGTGGTTTATTGTCAGCGGCTACTTGCGCTTGTAACTGCTCAAGCGATTGCGCCTCGCGAGCCGCTGCTACCTCGATTTTTTTGGTGGCGACAATGCGCTGCAACACCGAGGGAATATCTGAGCGGGATGTCGTGTTGGTAGTCATAGCAGGATCCAAATATATTTAATATAAATAAATAGTCAATAATAGCGTGAACGGTGTACGGATAGATTTAAACTATCGCAAATAAAGTGGCGTCATAAGTTAAATGTCATCACAAAAATAACGAGTGATTAGTTTTGTGTTGCCAGCTGCTGCGTATATTCGGCTAAGGACTCAAGCTTAATTAACGCATCACCATTTTGGATGACTTTTTGAGCTCGGCTAACACCATTGGGGTAGTTGCTAGCAAGTCCTGCGGTATATATCGCTGCGCCGGCATTAAGCGCAATCATATCACGCGCCTTTAGGATCGCGCGGTCGTGGGTCTCTGTCCCTGACAAAGCCGCACGAATCAGCGCTAAGCTCTGCTCTGGGGAAGCTACATCGAGACCGATAAGCGTTTGTGATTCGATGCCTGCATCTTCTGGCATCATCTCATATACGGAGATGTTACCGTCTTTTAATTCAGCGACAGTAGTCGATGTTGCAAGACTGATTTCATCCAAGCCGTCTTTTGCGCCGACGACCATCACATGACGTGCGCCTAAGTTTTTCATCACTTTGGCGATAGGCTCGCATAGTTGTGCGGTAAAGACGCCAATGACTAAATTGGGTGTGCCAGCAGGGTTGGTGAGTGGTCCTAAAATATTAAAAATCGTCCGCGCTTTTAGTTCGCGGCGTACGGGGTTGGCATAACGCATGGCACTGTGGTGGTTGGGTGCAAATAAGAAACCAATACCTTGGTTTTCGATACAATCTTGTGCTTGCTCAGGGGTTAGGGCGAGGCTAATACCCGCTTGCTCTAAGAGGTCTGAGCTACCAGACTTGGTAGAGACGCCGCGGTTGCCGTGCTTAGCTACTTGTGCCCCAGCCGCGGCAGCGACCAACGCTGATGCGGTAGAGACGTTAAATAAATTGGCGCCATCACCGCCTGTGCCGACGATATCCACCAGATAATCGCAATTTTTCGGGCTAATATTGGCAGCCAAGGCACGCATGGCACTGGCCGATGCGGTAATTTCATCGATTGACTCACCTTTCATACGTAGACCAGTCAACACAGCGCCCATCATGGCATCGCTGCATCTGCCTTGCATAACGATGAGCATCACTTGATACATCTCATCAAAGGTTAGATCGATGTGCTGAAAAATTCTATCTAAGGCGGTGGTTAGTATTTTATGTGTGTCTTCATCGGACAGCTGATTGATGTGTTCAGGGGTATGGATGGTTTTTGGAAGTGCATCCTGCATAGTCGTATTGGTCATAGTGTTCTCACTTATTATTATCTTTTATAGTTTAAATAAATTGGTTAAATGGGTCGCGTATTTTCAAAAGCTAACGCGTTAAAAACAGTTAGCCTACTTGTGGCAGCTCACTTGAGTCTACTACTGCTAAGTTGTGCGCTTGTAAGAAGTTATTAAGCAGCTGATAACCAGCTTCGCTTAAAATAGACTCAGGATGGAACTGAACGCCTTCGATTGCAAATTCACGGTGGCGAATGCCCATAATTTCTTCGATATCATCATCGATGTTTTGTGTCCAAGCAGTCATTTCAAAACACTCAGGTAAGCTGGTTTTATCAACCACTAGTGAGTGATAGCGCGTGAATTGCACCGGATTAGGTAAGTTAATAAAGACCCCTTGTCCGTTATGATAAATAGCAGATAGACGTCCGTGCATGACTTCATCTGCTTTGACCACTTGTCCGCCAAACGCTTGTCCAAGCGCTTGATGACCCAAGCAAATACCTAATATCGGAATAACGCCTTTAAAGGTATCGATAACCTCTAAGGAAATACCAGCACGGTCAGGATCACATGGGCCAGGGCCAATGACAATGATATCGGGCGCAAGGGTTTTAATCTGCTCGATGGTAGCCTGATCGTTACGCCAGACGGTGATGTCCTGCTGCAATTCACCGAAGTACTGTACAATATTGTACGTAAAGCTGTCGTAATTATCGATCATCAAAATCATTAGGGGTTCAACTCATTGATTTGGTTGGATTTCACATTTTTATAATTAACCACGTTGATTTTTACTTATAGCAAGGTGTAAAGTTAGGCAGTTTTTATGACAACGAGTACTTTTTAAACGTCGTTATCTTACCACTATTTTGCTGTCTATCAAACGCAGCCTATCATTGCCTATATTTTTATGAGTCAGATTCAATCAGTCTTGATTGTTCAGGTTATGCTGAGTCGTTGCCTGTCTAACCAGTATGAGTGCCAAGTATTACTAGCAGCTATAAAAATATTTACTAATATGCATTTGAAGAGTTCAGCATTATGAGTCAGATGTTGCTAAAATAGCACCTGCATTTATTCGGCGGATTATAATTTACCATTAATTCTGCCGTTAAAAACGAGAAAATACGCCCTAATTTCAGCAACAGATTTCATAGTTTTTAAATAACAGTTAATTCATCGCTTTAAGTATTGACGTTAAACCCTAATCTTTAATCTCAGTAATACGATAACCATAAAGGAAAATATTCATGTCGAATAAACTACTTGATCTCATCGAGTCATCTAATGCCAAATGGGTTGATTTTCGTTTCACGGATACACGTGGCAAAGAGCATCATATGAGCTTTCCGGCGCATAGTGTTGACGAAGAGGTGATGGAAGACGGCAAAATGTTTGACGGCTCATCTATTGCTGGTTGGAAAGGTATTGAAGCCTCGGATATGATTTTGCGCCCTGATCCAGAGACTGCATTTATCGATCCGTTCTTTGATGCGGTCACTGTGGTCGTGACTTGTGACATCATTGAACCATCAACGCTACAAGGCTATGACCGGGATCCACGCTCTATCGCACGCCGTGCTGAAGAGTATTTAAAATCTACCGGTATCGGTGATACGGCTTACTTTGGTCCTGAACCTGAGTTCTTTGTTTTTGACGAAGTTAAATGGTCGATTGATATGTCTGGTGTCAGCCACGAAATTGTCGCTGAAGAAGCAGCATGGTCAACCAATAAAGACTATGAGTGGGGCAACATGGGTCATCGTCCACGTGTCAAAGGTGCTTATGTACCAGTACCACCGGTGGATAGCTCACAAGATATGCGTACGGTTATGTGCGAGCGCATCGAAGATATCGTTGGCGAAGGCTGTATCGAAGTTCATCACCATGAAGTTGCCCCTTGTCAGCTAGAAATCGGTGTTGCTTTTAACACCCTAGTTCGTAAAGCCGATGAAGTACAGCAGCTAAAATATGCCGTTCATAACGTCGCCCATCAGTTTGGTAAAACAGCGACCTTTATGCCAAAGCCAGTCGTTGGTGATAATGGTTCGGGTATGCACGTGCATATTTCTATCTCAAAAGATGGCGTCAATACCTTCTCTGGCGATGAATATGCAGGTCTTTCTGAGACGGCGCTATATTTCATTGGTGGTATCATCAAGCATGCTCGTGCATTGAACGCGATTACCAATCCATCGACCAACAGTTATAAGCGTCTAGTGCCACATTATGAAGCGCCTATTAAGCTTGCGTACTCAGCTTCTAACCGTTCAGCGTCTATCCGTATTCCACACGTCAGCAGCCCAAAAGCGGTCCGTGTCGAATCGCGTTTCCCTGATCCAGCAGCCAATCCGTATCTGGCCTTTGCCGCATTGTTGATGGCAGGTCTTGATGGCATTCAAAACAAAATGCATCCAGGTGAAGCCGCTGATAAGAATTTATATGACTTGCCGCCAGAAGAAGAAGCACTGATTCCAACGGTCGCTGAAAACTTAGAAGTGGCACTGCAAGCCTTAAAAGATGACCATGAGTTTTTATTAAAAGGTGACGTATTCACTAAAGAGATGCTAGAAGCCTATATTGCGCTCAAACAAGAAGAAGTACAGCGTCTAAACGTCACTGTGCATCCCGTTGAGTTTGACTTGTACTATAGCTGCTAATCAGCAATAAAAGCTTTAACCTCTGATTAAGAAAAACCAGTTAAGTAACCCTTAGCTGGTTTTTTTGTTTACTAAAGAGGTTAGCTTGATTAATGAGGTTTTTTGAGGTCATTACTGATTTAATGCTAAAAATACCGCATAATAGTTTTATCTATATATTAATAATCAATACCTATTGGGCTGATTGACTATGACTTTATTATCAAAAAGCAATGTTTTACGTAAAAATCTGACCTTAAGTCTACTCACAGGACTCGTCATTAGCACAGCCAGTCTTTACGCGCCGATGGCAAATGCTGCTGCTATTTATAAAATCGTCGATGAGAAGACAGGTCAAGTTACCTTTACCGATCGTCCGCAGAACTACGAACAACAATCAGGCAAGAAAATTAGTCAGACCAGTGTTATGACTGGGAACGATAGTGTTGGTTCAAACAGTGCTAGCCAAACTGGCAATGCAAATAATCAGCCTGCCAATAGTACCCAAGCGCCGCCTGCACCTGCCGATAAACCATCAGCGGTTAAAGCCCCTGTCAGCTATCAGCTTGCTATTACTGAGCCTAGCGCAGAACGCGCTTATCGTCGTCCAGTTCAAAGTATCGATGTCAATGTCCAACTAAAACCCGCTCTACAAGCAGGTGATAGCGTGAGCATTTACTTAGATGGTAATGAAGTGGCGCAAGGTCTGAGTGTTTCAATTGCCACCGTCGATATTCTACCGGGTGCACACAATATAAAAATAGTGCTTAAAAATGAAAAAGGGCAGCTGCTAAAACAGGTTGAGCGTACCGTTTATGTCATCCAAAATACACAGACGTTGCAAAATAACAAGAAGATTGCGGAACAGCTTTTGGCTTATCAGCGTCTACCATGGTATCAAAAAGTGCTATTAAAAATGCGTCAAGATGGCAAACAACCCAATATGCAATCATTCACTAAGCCGGTTGCTGATAAACCAATGACGCTTGAGCAGCCAGTAATACAATAACTAGTGATAAATAGCGCCAAGTATTGACGGATATAAATCGTAAGATAAAAGCAGTTTATATAAACTAAGGGCAGTCACTGAATGCAGCGACTGCCCTTAGTTTTAAAATCTATTAATGATATTTATCTTCCTAAATTATTTGGTCAACTCAATCGTACCGTTGGCAGTGACTGAAATTGTACTATTACCAGACTCAAAGCTTTGGCTCGGTACAGATGCATCAGCAGACGCAGCTTTCATATTCATAGCACTATACATAGGGCGAGGGTAGTTGCTGCCAGTATTTAGATTGACATTGACGACACGATAGCCGCGTGCATTCCAAGCACGAGTCATGTTTTTAGCTTGTTGTTGAAAAGCACGAGAAGCATCGGTCATCAGTTTTTGCTCTAGCGCATCTTTTTTGGCATCTGAAACCCCAAAGTTTAGATTGTTCATCACTAAGGTTTCTTGCAAATCAGCAATCAGCTGGCTAGTCGCCGCAAAATCAGTGCTTTTTAAGTCTATGCTTGCTTGCCCTGTCCAGCCAATAATTTTATCGTTTTTGTCATAGCGCGGATAGGTACGTTGCTGTCCGGTAGTCACTGTCACGCTTGGGTAGCGCTTGGCGATTTTCATGGCATTATTAATAGAGGTGTTTAACGTAGTAGCAAGCGTTTTGGAGTCCGCTGCCTGCGCTTTTTTGTACATGCTGGCGCGTACTTCATCGTTTGCAACTTCTTCTTTTACTTCTGTTTGAAAAGTAAGTTGGTCATAGCCGGTCGGTTCTGCATGGGCGCTACCCATCATTGCTGTCATTAGGGCAGCCGTACCAGTGGCCAGAGCCGCTTTATTAAGTAGAGTGGTTTTCATCATTGTCTCCTAAGTAAAATGTTACTAAAATATTTAAATGGTATAGGGGCTGTATAGAATTGGGAAATAGTTGAAAAAAATAAGCAACGCCTTACACTCTTGTTTACCACAACAAAGAGAA
>NZ_RRYX01000069.1:0-15470 GCF_014861375.1 Psychrobacter sp. FME5
GTATAGAGGGTAATAACTGTCGCCTTAGACACCGATTAAGACGAGCGGTTAGAAAGACTTGTTGCTTCTCAAAAAAGCTTGATAATCATTTTAAAGTGTTTGATTTGGTGTTCTTTTACATCAATTATGGCTACGTCTGATGCCAGCATACTTTTTAGAACACCACCATTTACTTTAAAACCGAGACAGTGCTATTGGCTATAAACTTTTTGCCGCCTCTGTTACGCCTGCGAACAGCAAGCAAGAAAAAAGCCAACGATTATTTATTAATAACATCAATAAATAATCGCTGACCTTGGTTTTTACGCTATTCAGTATAGAACTGATATAACTATTTACTCTGTGCCAAGCTCCAGTAAGCTAGCATTACCACCGATAGCGGTGGTATTAATGGTTCTTACCCGTTCAGTGACGAAGCGATGGAGATAATCCAGCGTGAGCATCTCCGACAAGCCTTCCATATCAGTAACGCTGATGACTTGGGTTAAAATACCATCAGTGTTGGCAAGCTCTTGGCTGACTGCTTGTACTTCGCTTTGATTACCAGCGACAGCCACTTGTGCAAGCCGATCAATATATAACAGCGTGATCGTTTGCGAGTCATTGGCAACGCTCAACACATCGTCACTGATACCAGTGTCATAGAGAATTTTTGCCGCCTCACTACACATCTCATCTTGGCTAGGGCAATGTAATATCACCTCGTTGCCTGTCAATAGTGCAGCTATGAGCTGCCCTAATACTGCCATTGCTCGAGCAGACTCACCACCAACAACCATGGTTTTGCCACGAGCAGTGACATACAAGTCATTGGTTTCACCAGTTGCGCCAGTCATACGATGCACTTCATCTAATGCCGGAGCAGCGCTCAATAGATGATTAAACAAACGCTTTGCTTTGTTGGCATCACCAGTTAGTAGCGCCAGCTTTGGAATGGCTGCTTGTAGATAGGTTGCGCGATTGACTGCGCCAAGTAATCGCCAAGATTCACAAACCTGGGCATGATTTTTTTTGAATTCAGTCGCCATGTTGCTACTCCTTATGCGAGTTCTGTTGGTGTGGATAATTGGACTTGGTTTTCAGGGGCTGCGGTATTGGTTGCTGACTCAGTACTCAGTTGCATCAGACGCGCCACATAGTGTGGACCGCCCGCTTTAGGGCCAGTACCAGACAGACCACAGCCACCAAATGGCTGGACGTTGACCACCGCACCGATTTGGTTACGGTTGATATAGGTGTTACCCACAAACGCGCGACGCTCGATATGCTCAGCGGTATTTTCAATACGACTATGAATGCCTAGCGTCAGCCCAAAACCTGTTCCGTTAATAGCATCAATGAGCTTATTTAAGTCACGCGCTTGGTAGCGCAGCACGTGCAGAATGGGACCAAAATGCTCACCGCCAATCACATCGATGCTTTTTACTTCAATCGCCGTTGGTAGTACAAAGGTAGACTGCTCTTGACTAACGACTGAGCTAGCACTCATGGGAGTCTGGGCCAAAATAGTGGCCGTCGGCTCAGTACTCATACGCTCGATATGTGCTTCAAGACCTTGTTTGGCATCGCTATCAATGACTGGGCCCACATCTGTGGCCGCATATAGTGGATTACCAACCACCAATTCAGCCATATTACCTTGCAACAGCTCGATCAAGTTATCAGCCATATCTTCTTGTACGCACAAGATTCGGCAGGCTGAACAACGCTGTCCTGCTGAGCCAAAAGCAGACAATACGGCATCTTTGACCACTTGCTCAGGCAGTGCTGTTGAGTCAACAATCATGGCATTCTGTCCACCAGTCTCCGCGATGAGTACCGGCAATTCGCCACTAGACTGTGCATGGTCGTTTAAACTTTGATTGATACGTTGAGCCGTTTGGGTCGAACCAGTAAAGATAACCCCTGCGATATTGTCAGCAGCGGTCAATGCTCCGCCAACGTCGCCCGCGCCTATCACTAACTGCAAAGCTTCTGCTGGTATGCCCGCTTGGTACATCAGTTGGGCGCCAAAATGAGCAATCAGACTGGTCTGCTCAGCAGGTTTCGCTACCACGGTATTGCCTGCTGCCAATGCTGCCATGATTTGACCAGTATAAATGGCCAATGGGAAGTTCCACGGACTGATACAAACGAAAGTACCACGTGCTTTGTAAACTTGACGCGACTGTTTACCAGCCAAATCTGTGAACTCATGAACTTTGGCTTCTAAACGCTCTGCTTCATCAGCATAAAAACGGCAGAAATCGACTGCTTCTTTGATTTCATCAATGCTGTCTTGCATGGTTTTACCCGCTTCGACTTGGCATAGCGCCATCAATTCAGCGTAATTTTCTTCGTACAAGTCAGCTGTTTTTCGCAATAGAGCAGCACGTTTGGCAGCGGGTACATTCTGCCACGCGTTTTGCCCGGCGACCGCCGCATCGATTGCTTGTTGTGCAATATCCGCATTGGCATATTTCACTTCGCCTGCAATCACTTCATGGTTCCAAGGCGCGCGCACAGTTTGGGTCTCGAGCTTATGAGTATCACCATCTGCTTCATAATTATCAATAGCCTTACCATTGATAATAGAAGTCGCTGACCAAGTCTTATGCAAATGACTGTCGATAGCTGCTTTAAACGGTAGCCATTGCGACTCTGTGAATATATTAGGCCCGAAACTGGCACGGCGTTCGCCATAAATATCTAATGGCTGCGGAATATCAGGATTGTGTAAAGTATCATTAGTTAATAGCTTGTCATACGGATGTACGGTCAGTTTATCAATAGGGTAAGACTTATCTAATAACTGATGGACAAACGAGCTGTTGGCACCGTTTTCGAGCAAGCGACGTACTAGATACGGTAGCAAATCTTTGTGTGCACCGACGGGTGCGTAGATACGCACAGGGATTTGATAAGCTTGTAGGATATGATCATAAAGTGCATCGCCCATACCGTGCAGACGCTGGAACTCGAAATCTCTATGCGCACTCATCGTCATAATTGACGCCAGTGTATGCGCGTTATGCGTCGCAAACTGTGGCCAGACTAATCCGCGTAGATGCTCTGATAGTAAGAAGCGCGCACAAGCAAGATAGGCAGTATCTGTGCCTTCTTTACGTGTCCAAACAGGATAGCCTGACAGACCTTTTTGCTGTGCCAATTTAATCTCAGTATCCCAATATGCGCCTTTTACTAGACGTACTGGAATACGGTCGCCAACTTCAGCGGCCAAACTTACCATCCAAGTTAAAATAGCAATGGCACGTTTAGAATAACCCTGCACTACTAGACCCAGACCATCCCAGTTAGCTGTCAAATTATCACGATATAGCAACTCAAATAATTTCAAAGAAATCTCAAGGCGATCGGCTTCTTCGGCATCGATACTTAGGTCGACACTGACCTCGCGTGCGGCTTCTATCAGCAACAAGCAACGTTGGCGTAGTAGCCCTATCACTTGCGCTTCTTGCGTGGCTTCATAGCGCGGATGCAGTGCAGATAACTTGATAGAGACCGATGGCTTTGGCATGCCTTCTTTAACTTTAATACTGGCGGTAGATTTAATCGCATGTAAATAGTCGTTAAAATATTTTTCAGCATCTTTATGCGTAATCGCCGCCTCACCGAGCATATCGAATGAGTAGGTATAACCTTTATTACGATATGGCTGGCTGTTCTTATTGGCGCCTTCGATGGTTTCACCCAATACAAACTGATGCCCCATGATACGCATGGCTTTTTGCATCGCACTGCGAATGACCGGCTCACCCATCTTCTTAGTCATACGATCTAAGAATCCTGACGCTGTGGTATTGTTATCGATACTCACCACACGGCCGGTCATCATCATACCCCATGTTGAGGCGTTGACCATAAAACCATTGTCATTTTTGATATGCTTTTTCCAATCTGCTACACTCATCTTATCGTGAATAAGCGCATCAGCCGTGTAATTGTCTGGTACTCGAATCAAGGCCTCCGCCAAGCTCATCAGCAAAATACCTTCTTGGGTATCGAGGCTGTATTCAAGCAACAATGAATCAACCATTTTTACAGCTTTGCCATCATTACGCACATGCTCGACCAATTGACGAGTCTGCGTGGCGGCATCTTCACGTTCTGCATCACTGGGTTTAGCCAGTGGCAACAAGTCTGTTAACCAGCGTTCTTCGTCCACACTATACAAAGGTGAGATACGTGAAAACAGCTCGTTCGACGACTGACGGAGGTATTCAGGTTTTAATATATCGAGCGGATTAAATAAAATCGGCTCTTGTGGGGTAAATTGGTCCACTGGGTTCATAACAACTCCATAACTATCGTTTAAAAACCATAATAAATGGTGCATTAGGAAGTTTGATTGCCGATAACCAGCATCATCTCTTAATCAATACCTGTTAATTACTACGGTTTTTAGTAGCAATTCATCGATAGTTATTAATCAATAATACAGACAACCATAATCAAAAGACCAAACGGCGCCATCACAAAACGAGAAAATCCAGCATAGGCTGGAAACGGTTAAGTAGGTCGTTTTAATGTTAAACGGGCTACGTTAACAATATAAAGGCAACAACGAACAGCTAAGCGGCATTAGTGCCTTCTTCTTGTTAGTAGTGAAAGGAGGGTAACAGCAATGTTGGCGATCAAAATTAAGTGATATTCTACTCGCTCGAATTGCCGTCTGTATGACGCTAATTCACTGATAAGAAAAACCTCTACGGCGTTGATTGAGGTGATGCGCTTAACGTTGTCATGGTAGCATGAAAAAAAATATCCAACTAACGATTTTACTCATTTTAACCAATCATAATATTGTTTAAAAACAAATAGTTATTGACACCTCTACAAACATGTCACTTTGGTTATAAATTATTGTTTACTAGCACCAATTAATTGGTTTATGAATCAAACACTTGTACACATTTTCAGTAAGATATTTTATTTTTAGGTGTAAAAAACCCTTCTTATCATTGATGATAAGAAGGGTTTAGAGAATAAAACGGTCTGTTACTTCAATGTAAACTTACGCGTTAATTGACCTATTATATAAATATAATTTTGGCTAGTAATACGGCAGTCAATAACCAAACAGCAATACTGATATCAGAGAATTTACCAGCAACGACTTTAATAGCTGTAAAAGTAATGAACCCAAGCGCAATACCGTCAGCAACAGAATAGGTCAATGGGGTGAACAATAGGACTACCACAACTGGTGCCGCTTCCGTTAAATCACTCCAAGAGACATCTTTTAGCGTGGCTATCATCAATACGGCTACATAAAAAATCGCGCCTGCGGTAGCATAGCCTGGAATCATACCAGCGAGTGGTGAGAAGAAAATACTCAGTAAAAACAATACCCCAACGGTTACTGCTACTAAACCTGTACGACCACCTGCCGCGATACCTGACACACTTTCAACAAAACTGGTCGTTGATGACGTACCTAGTAATGTCCCTGCTACCGTTGCTGTTGAATCTGCCAACAGTGCTTTACCCATATTAGGAATTTTACCATCTTTATCCATTAAACCAGCTTGACTGGTCGTCGCAATAAGCGTCCCTGCCGTATCGAATAAATCGACGAATAAGAAAGCAAAAATAACACTAATCATGGCAACGTCGAACGCGCCAGCGATATCAAGCTGCATCAAAGTTGGCGCAATTGATGGCGGTGCAGATATGATACCCGTAAACTGAGTGTTACCCGTTAGTAGGCTGATAAGTGCTACTAGCAAAATACCAATGGTAACCGCACCTGGTACTTTTTTATATGACAGACCGACAATGACGATAAAGCCTAACGCTGCCATTGCAGGTGAAAACGTGGTCATATCGCCAAGTCCAACCAACGTCGCATCATTATTGACGATGATGCCTGCCGTTTGTAGCGAGATAAAGGCTAAGAATGCACCAATACCTGCGACCACACCTTGTTTTAAGCTTTGTGGAATGGCATCAATTATGACTTCACGGATTTTGAATAAGCTTAACAGGATAAAAATACAACCTGACAAGAACACGGCTCCAAGCGCAGTTTGCCACGCATAGCCCATCCCTAAAACGACGCCATAAGTGAAGAAGGCATTAAGTCCCATCCCAGGCGCGAGGGCGACTGGTAAACGAGCATAAAGCCCCATAATAAAACAACCAATCGCAGCAGCAAGACAAGTGGCAACAAACACCGCGCCTTTATCCATACCCGCGTCAGCAAGAACATTAGGGTTAACAAAAATGATGTAGGCCATCGTCAAGAACGTGGTTACACCCGCTAAAATCTCCGTTTTGATCGTGGTGTTTTCACCATTGATCCCAAAATATCGTTCGATTGCGTTCATAAGAGTCGCTTCCAAATTGCAGTAAGTAAATTATCATTATCTAACTGTATTGATAAGTGTCGCTTCCAAATTGCGACGCTCGATGCTGCGTTTAAATCAAACATATAAAAATACACCTAAATTGCGACGATAAATGACGCTTCCAAATTGCGACTGTAAATGACGCTAACAAACTAAGGTTAGAGATGATGCTTTTAATCCTTTAGCCACACATAATTTGGCAAACACAAAACCATCATAAATATGATAGCAACAAGCAATAACATTTTAGTGAAATTGTCTTACAATTTCAATGAATGTAACCACCTTCTAAATACAACAGTGCAAATTAGTTGACCATATCGACAATATTATAAAATAGATACGCTGTCATTGTTTTTTTATAAATATCATTATAAATGTGCTAAATGCACATTTATAATGATATTTATCTGGATTAACAGTACACTAGTGGGTTGATACAAATACGAAAGCACCGTTTCGATTGACTATTATTAATCATCCATGAGTCTCTTACATGCCTGAATCATTAAATATTATCGACCTTATTACTCAAGCAAGCCTGCTGGTTCAGCTCGTAATGGCATTATTATTGTTAGCCTCTTTGCTCAGCTGGGTGATTATTTTTCGTATGAGTGCGCGGCTCGGTACGGCCAAAAACTTCGATCAGCAATTTGAGACTTGGTTTTGGTCAGGTGAAGATTTGGCCAAGCTCTATCAAGGGGTTCAAGGCTCGCCTGAGCGCCAAGGGCTTGAGCAAATCTTTTATGTGGGGTTTTCTGAATACTTAAGAATGCATAAAAAACGTCAGCCTAAAGATGACATCATCGATGGGGTTGAACGTAAACTACGAGTCGGATTGGGTCGTCAGCAGCTATTACTAGAGTCAGGACTAACCACGCTCGCAAGTATCGGCTCAGTGGCGCCTTACGTCGGCTTATTCGGTACCGTTTGGGGCATCATGAATGCATTTTTAGGCTTATCGCAAACTGAGCAAGCGACCCTAGCTGCCGTCGCCCCTGGAATCGCTGAGGCATTGATTGCCACGGCGATGGGTTTGTTTGCCGCTATCCCAGCGGTATTGGCCTATAACCACTTTACCGCTAAGTCCAGCCGCTTGTATGATTCACGAGCGTTATTTTGTGATGAAATGACAGGTATGCTCCAGCGCGAGACCAGTGCAGAAAGCATCGTTAGTAAAGAAACGCAATCTACTGTATCTCAAGTATCGGGTCAGGTATAAGGGCTATGAAACCATGAAACAAAGTCCCTATCGCCGTGAAAAAAAAGCACTCAATGCGGAGATGAATGTCGTTCCCTATATCGACGTGATGTTGGTATTACTCGTCATATTTATGGTCACCGCACCAATGCTGATTACAGGTGTCGATGTTGATTTGCCAAAGGAGCAAACCAACACCGTGAGTCAAAGCCAGCTGCCAGTGATTGTGTCCTTAACCGACAATGGTGAGATTTTTATCAGTTATGAGAATAATGTCGATTTACCCATCAGTGAGCCAGAACTGATTAACACGCTGTCCAATCTACAAAACCAAAGCAGCAATACAGACGCTCAGCCGGTGCAAGTCATGATTAATGCGGATCAAAACAATCAATATGGCGCCATTGTGACGCTCATGGCTACCTTACAACAAGCAGGTATCCAAAAGGTAGGGCTCTTGACAGGGGCTCCCCTACCCACACCTTCATTGTAATGAATCACATTTTTAGTTTAGCTCGTTATAATAAAGTAGATAATTTGATGAACCTTGTCCTCAAATATTATCTTTGAGTGCCCCTACCATGCATAATGCTCCTGGCGTTTACGTGCCGACCAAACCTGAAGGTAATGGACTGACACTGCCTACACTTCTAAGTTTACTTGCTCATGGTCTTGTGATTGGTATATTAATTTATACCAATCACAAGACTGAAATAGAAACGGCAGGTAGTATTGAGACTGTTATGGTCTCGCCTGAACAGCTGGCGGAGATGCAAGGGCAGATATTGGCCAATCGTGCAGCGGCGGCTGAAGCGGCCAGTAGTTTTGCCAGCGCTCCATCAACCGAAGTGTTTGATAGTTCTACTGGCAACAGCAGCCCAGTATCGGCTCAGCCAAGCTCGCAAAAAGTGCCGGTATTTATGAAATCAGAAAGGTCTATAAGCGAAAACCATGACGCAGACATGGAAGCGTTTAATAGACAGATGGAACAAGATGCCAATGATAGAATCCAAGCTCCAAGAGATGAAAAGAATAAAAATCATTTAGCTGAGCAAGAAGAGCTAACTATACTGAAAAAAATAGAAAATAATCCGAAAATTGTTAAGTCTAATGAGGGTAAAATAAAGCTTGCTACTACTAATACAATAAATAACGACCCATTGAATCTAGCAACAGACGGTACATTGAATAATTCTAGTGCTATTGATGGCAGCAAAACTACCAACGATAGTGGTAGTAAAGAGTCAAAACAGCAGTATATCACTAAGATAAGTAACGAAATAAAAAGCAAATACGTATATCCTAGTAATGAATCGGGTCAGACGATAAGACTTGTTATCAAAGTTGATAGGTTTGGCAACGTTGACAAGGTTACAGCAAAAAATGGCAGCGTAGCTTCAAATAAGGCAGCGGAGACGGCGGTAGACTCAGCAAGTCCTTTATCCATCGACTTAAGCAATCCTACAGACTATGAAGATCTAGAAATAACTCTTGTTATACCCAACGCTGTTAGATGAAAGGTATGTCTGAACTCTTATCTACTAGAGCGCAGTCTCATTTCAAAAATGGCGATAAAAATGAGATGAATTGCAGCCAAACGGGGATAATATCGGGATATTAATAAGCTATTTGACGTTGTTTAGCAAAAATTAGCTATTTTTAGTCCATTTAGATAGTATCGTTGGAGTTGAGAACATGCCCTAATAAACAATTCTTGGCTTGGAACTCTTTATATATTAACCTAGAGTAAAATGTGTTTATGGTAAGATATTAACTATCTTTGATTCTCGTATACATCTGCTTACTTAAACCTTGGTCCACTTATGATGCCTTTCAAAATTAATTCACTACTTAAACACTATAAATTTTTTTTATTGGCTCCTTTGCTAATATCGCCAATATACTCAATAGCCGCTCCACTTAAATTTGATATTGTTTTAGATGCGCCAGTCCAACAAAACCAAGTGGCTTTTGTGCCCTTTGCTGGTGACTCTGTGTTGTCACCCATTATCGTAAATGACTTGAGCAAAGAAGGTCTAAAAATTACCAGCCAAAACCTACCGCAGCAGCCGCGTAGTAGTAGCGATCTATCTGGTACCTTACCTGTATGGCAAAATTTAGGCATCCCTTATCTCGTAGTCGGTAGCACGCGTACTAACCGAGGTAAAATCATCACAGATTATGAAGTGATTGATGTTAAATCGGGACGAATTCTTGAGGGCAAGCAAACTTCGACAACAAATAAAGATGCTAATAGTATGCGTCGTGCTGGGCACGTCATTGCTAATAAAATCTATTCATTGATTACTGGTAATCCAGGGGACTTCGAAGGACAAATTGCTTATATCGAAGAGAGTGGCGTTGGTAAAGATAAGGTTTCGCGCTTGAATGTCATGGATGCTGATGGCGAAAACACCAAAACCATCACTAAAGTAACAGGCTCTATCTTTTCGCCAGCGTGGTCGCCCGATGGCAATCGTATCGCTTATTCGATACAACGCGATCAATCCTATCCAGTCATTTATGTACAGAACGTCAGTGGCGGCGCAGCGACGGTCATCACCCCTTATGCCGGTAGCAATTTAAGTCCCTCATTCTCCCCTGATGGCAGTAAAATCCTATTCTCTAGTAGCTTTGAGGGAGATAATGCTGATATTTATGAAATCAACTCAAATGGTGGTGGATTAAGAAAAATTATTGACTGGCCTTCTATTGAGGGACAACCCAATTACGCCACCAATGGCAAGTCTTTCCTTTTTACATCAGGTAAAGAAAATAATAGTAAGCCGCAGATTTATCGTTATGAATTTGGCTCAGGACGTACTACCAAGGTATCAAATAGCGGTTATGCCACCAACCCGCAGTTCAGTAGCGATGGCTCACAAATCGCTTTTTTAAATGGTCGTTCAGCGGCTATTATGAATAGTAGCAACGGAGTCATTGCCGATTTGAGCAATACAGGTATTGATGAAGCACCTAGCTTTTCACCTAGTGGCAGAAATGTAATTTATGCCTCAAAACAAGGCAGTAAAGGCAAACTAACCATTAAATCTTTGAGTAGTGGTCAGTCATTTGATATACCTGTACAAGGCATTGCTCGTTCACCAGTATGGTCAGCCAGTCCAAAATAGAGTATTAAGCTATCCATGATGCAAACTCAAACATAAAAAGCCCCCGATATCAAAATCGGGGGCTTTTTTGTATTTGCTAAAAATGACGAAGTATTTTTATATTAATAACTTCATTCAAAATTATTGGCGAAAAGAGTAAACAATGTTAATCATCACTTGGATCACCAGCTGGTGGATTGGCATGCCGCAGTTCTGCCACATCTTCAGCGGTAACGGTATCGGTAAAACCATTCAAATCGCTGACCACATATTGAGTAACTGCAGCTATCTGCTCATTATTCATCATCCCGTGGAATGACGGCATACCGCGGAAGCCATTAATCAAGATATCAATGATGTAATACTTCGATTGCATTTTGCTATTATTGGCTAATGGCGGATAATAGCCTGCACCGTAAGCACCCTCGCCTTTATGCATATGACAAGCCGCACAAGAGTCGTGATACAGTTTTTTACCATCCGTTGTCACAAAACCATTTGTCCCTTCGAACTTAGCTTCCCACTTAATAATGCTTGGATCATTGTCCATAGTGGGCAGTGAGCTGTCATCAACGATATTGATAGGAGATGCAGCAAGCTCCTCACGACTCATGTAGACCCCACCCCAAGCGCCCGTATTACGGCTCGCTTGATAGTCATTCGTTGTTATACCTTCTTGCTCTTGTTCACTAGCCACCGTCTCTACATCATCTGACTGTTGACTACAACCTAAAAGTGCTGCACTGCTTATCACACTCAGTAACATCGCCGTCAGCAGTTTGGGTGTCATGTTTTTCATGATTGTTTTCTTCACGATTGCATTGTCCATGATAGCCTCTGAATTTTTATAGTTATCCATATTAACCAAGTATTTAACCCAGCATTTTTGCTTTTTGATGTAGGCGCTTTGCGGCATCCATACCAGATAGAATAGCGCCTTCTTGCCATGCTGGAATATGTGAGCAATGCTCGCCCGCTAGTACAATACGGTTATCAATGCTGCACAAAGTGTCGTAATGCTGACGACGAGTTGATTCATTCCAAATCCCATAACAGCCGAGCGTCCATGGGATACGATGCCACACTACTGACGTACCCGCTCGGAACTCTTTTGTATACTGGGGATGAATATATTTACCGTAAGCAAGCGCAACATTGATACGCTCTTTTGGAGTCAGACTATTGAACTTATAAGAGGTTGGACCATAACCATAAGCACCTAATAATACCCCAGGACCATCTTTGAACATATTTTCTGAAGGATAGGCAATCTGCGCAATGGGCATATCGGTATAAGTCAAACCACCATAGATCCACTCATCTTCTTCCCAAAACCGGCGATTGAACTCCAAGCCAACTTTATAAGAGGTCTCATAAGGTACCGCAGCCATTGCTTCTTTCATCGGTTTTGAGACATTAATATCGAGTTGGGTCAGTACCGTTAATGGAATATTACAGACACACCAATCCGCACGTATGGTTTTGGTCGCACCATCTGGACTATTACTATCGACATAATCAACGGTGACACCACTTTCATCTTGATGAATTTTGGTCACTTTTGCATTAAACTCAATCATATCCCGACATTCACGGGTGAATGCGTCACCGATTTTGCCCATACCGCCTACCGGCTGGAACATGGTTGGTTGGTGACCATAGGTCATATGATTGCCATAAATATCTGCCCACATGCCTGAATCTAAGATTTCACTGATAGGCAAAGGCTTTGATGGTTTTGCATTAGGCATTAAACCACCACCGGGAAAGACACTAAAACCACGATGCTTACTAGTCTCATTACTAGCACGGTAACGATAGTCCTTATCGAGCACGCCCCAGCCTTTTAAGCCTTCAAGCAGCTTCTCTTTATCCTCAGTATTGACCGAACGATCAAGACCACCGACGTTAACTGACTTTGACAGTAGTTCAGCCACGTGACCTTGAATATCATTTTTTACATCACCCAGACGCTGCGGTACGCCATCAAAATGAGTACTGCGGTGCAGATAAGCACGATCATTAGTTTGAATAAATGGCTGCATCTCAACGCCGAACTGTTTGCAATAGTGGAAAACAGCATAGTGATGACTGGGCAGACGCCACGGCCCACCATTAAAATAATTACCCTCTTCAAAATCACAGGTAACTTCTTCGCCACCAAGCTCGGTATATTTATCACCACTGTTTAGTGTCCAACTGCGTCCGCCACCACGGTTTTGATATTCGAGCACTTTAACGTTATAGCCTGCTTTACGTAGCTCGTAAGCAGCGGTGAGCCCCCCTAGACCGGCGCCAAGAATAACAATGCTGGCACCAGCAGGGGCACCTTTTAGATCCATTGCTTCCGTAAAAGTGGATTCGGAAGCAAAACCTAAGGTGGTCATTGCCTGATACATCGCAGTTGCCCCAGCGGTTTTACCGATCATCGAGAGCAGTTGGCGACGCGTGGGTGATTGAAGCATGTCTTTCATAATAATGTCCTTGAAGTAGACGTCGTGTATAACGGTAGGCAATCGTCTTTTGCATTTTTACTTTTATTATCAGCTCAGTTTATGTTGAACGTTTGTCTTGCTAAGTCTTAATACACTACCGTTCTAACCTTAATTCTCGCACTGTAATAAGCGTTTAAAACGCCTTTATAAGTTTCTTTGTTTAGCCTTTTATCTAAACAGAGTCAAACTAAGCGCGGCGTTTAGAGCGCAAGATGGCTCGGATGATAAACACAATAATAGCAATCGCTACGATAATACCTATTATCGCCAGTAAGCCTGCATACTTAATCAAGAAAGGCTTATCAACGCCAGTGTTTTCGATGCGATCGACATCATCGGCACTCACATCACTGCTAGCAAGGCCACCAAAATTCACGCGTACATAGTTGGCAATACCAGCGATTTGCTCGCTATTTAACTCGTCTGAAAACCCTGGCATGATGGGCGACGTATTGGTTGCCCCCTCCACACCATGAAGAATCATATTAACCAGTGCATCAGGCTTATCACGGCGAATACTGCTCAGCCCAACGATAGGCGCATAGCGGGCATCAGGCTGACCATAACCGTTAACACCATGACAGCTGCCACAAGCGGCCAGGTATAATGACTCTGGAGAGTTACTGCCATTACCTACTTCCGCTTTTGCCTGCTTCAAATATTCTTTTTGCGCTAGTAAGTCATGCGTGATAGATTCGTTCATTGGCGTTGGCAAGCGCGACACATCTATAGCAGACACTTTATCTTCGGTCTGGATAGCAGGTACCGCTTTTAGGTAGGAAGCAATGGCACTTAAGTCTTCATTTTTTAAGTAGCGTGTACTGTGCGCGACCGCTTCACCCATAGGGCCACCAGCGTAAGCACGTTGATCGAGCTCACCGCTACGCAGATAAGTGACGATATCCTGCTCACTCCAGCTACCGATACCGCTTGACTCATCAGGGGTAATATTTGGCGCATGCCAGTTGCCGAGCTGGGCACCAGATAAGTACTTGCTCTTATCAAAACCCATGGTGCTATTACGCGGCGTATGACAAGTGCCACAGTGCTCTAGATTATTAACCAGATATTCACCGCGTTGTTGCGTTTCATTAAGACCATCACGTTTTTCTGTTGATGGTACGTTGATGGCATTCCAGCCTATCATTAGACTGCGAATATTAAACGGGAATGGTAAATCTGTTTTATGCTTTGGTGCCTGATTAACTGCTGGAACCGTTTGTAAATAGGCAAATAACGCGCTTATATCCTCATCCGTCATACCGTTATAAGAAGGATACGGCATAGCAGGATAAAGCATGTGATTGGGCGCACGGCCTTTTTGTAGGGCGTTTTTGAGATCGGCTTCAGTATAGTTACCAATGCCGTAGCGTTTGGATGGGGTAATATTGGTCGAATAAATATCGCCCATCGGTGTGGCAATCGGTGTATTGCTACCGGTATAATCCTCACCGTGACAGGCCATACAGTCAGCAGCACGGGCAATATATGCACCGCGATTGACCAGATCGCTATTAGCTGGGCTCACCTTAGGAAGGCTAGCACCATCAGCCATTGCGGCGCTGGAGGTAATGCCGATGGCAAGCATCGATAACATCACAGAAAGTGGCTTCATAATATCCTCTTATAGCTGGCATCTAGGGTGTTTTAATAATGGTTAGAGCGTAACATTGCATATTGAACTAAATTTTTATGACGGTTTATTTTTATCATTTAATTGGTAGTCCATTACATTTATAGTCTGTTTTTGATGGATAGTTACTAAAAAATGTCTGCTCACTTCACTAATGTAAGACTATTTCGCCTCTATTACTTAATTAGTAACTCATTACACTCATTTTTTTACAAAAGTTAAAGAACCTATCGATTAACTCCAATTTTGATAAATTAATATATACTTTCATATTATAATAAAAAGACACTTCAATGAATCCGTTAAAAAACAACCATTAAAGAAATATAAAGCTAATATTTAGGCCGTATTATCGATATAATTCTACGAATAACTGCTTAGATTAACACACCAAGTGCAACGCTAAATTATATTATAGAACACCTGATTGGGTGTTTTAAACCCTAAGCGTTTTCTTGGTCTGTTGTTTAGTTTATTCTCAATGTCCTGTATCTCATTATCAGAGACTTGTCTAAAGTCACAACCCTTAGGCAAGAACTCTCTGATTAAGCCGTTAGTATTCTCGTTGGTTCCTCGCTGCCATGACGCATAAGCATCGGCAAAGAAGAAGGAAGTAAAGAGCTTTCGTTTCACCTTCTTATGCTGAGCAAACTCTTTACCATTGTCAGAGGTAATGGTCTT